>JAFVAZ010000043.1 GCA_017480265.1 Clostridia bacterium | reverse complement strand
GTTAGATTTAGATAAAAATGCCATTCAAAAAATTGAAAGCGGAAAAAGATTTGTTACAGATATAGAATTGAAGATCTTAGCCAAAGTTTTAAATGTTTCTTCTGATTACCTTTTAGATGATACCGAGAAAAATTAGAAAATTTTAAAAGTAGTATTCTTATGCGTGCATTTGTGTGAATAGTTAAAAAAGTATTGGTTTTTATGTCGTATTGCGTTATAATTACTTTAGTGAATTAAATTTAAATTAATGGCGTAGGGCGGTGGTTTAATGACAAAAAAAACGGCTGGTTGCGTTTACGGATGCAGTTAATAAGGAGAGAAAACTATGGTTATCATGATTACTGGTGCTACTCATACAGGAAAAACCGCATTAGCTCAAAAGTTACTAGAAAAATATAAATATCCATATTTTTTTTATTGATCATCTAAAAATGGCTTTAATTCGTAGTAAAAATACAAAACTTACTTCAGAAAATGATGAACAACTTACGAGTTACCTTTGGCCTATTATAAAAGAGATGATTAAAACAGTTATCGAAAACAAACAAAATCTTATCATTGAAGGAGGTTATATCCCATTTGATTGGAAGAAAGATTTCACGGAGAAATATTTAAAAGAGATTACGTATTATTGCCTTGTAATGACGGCAAAATATATTAAGGAACACTTTCTAGAGATTAAAAAATATGCTAATATTATTGAAGAAAGAGTTGATGATTCAAATTGTATATTGGGGTCGCTAATTGAAGAAAATGAATATAATCTAAGAATGTGTAAAAATTATAACTGCAAATATATTTTAATTGATGATAGCTATAAAATTAATATTTAATATAAATTGAGGAGACAATTATTATGGCAAAAAATTTGATTATTTACTACTCAAGAGCCGGAGAAAACTATGTAAATGGCGCGATAAAAAGCCTTTCTAAAGGCAATACCGAGTATGTTGTAGAGTTTATTCAAAAGGCCGTAGGTGGCGATTTATTTAGGGTTGAAACAGCAAAAGAGTATGCTAATGATTACTATAAATGCACAGATGAAGCTAAAGAAGAGCTGAACAATCAAGCTCGCCCGGAACTAAAAGAATATCTTGATAACATCGATGAATACGACAATGTATTTGTTTGCGGACCGTGTTGGTGGGGTACCTACCCAATGGCAATCTTTACACAGCTTGAAAAACTTAACTGGTCCGGCAAAAAGGTTATGGCTGTTATGACTCATGAAGGCTCCGGGCTTGGCAATAGTGAGCATGATTTGAAGAAAATTTGCACAGGTGCGATGTTTGGCAAAGGTCTAGCAATTCACGGTGCTGATGCACCAAGCTCTGAAAGTACCGTTGTGGCTTGGGCTAAAGATGTTATTGCTTAAGGATTAATGTAAAATGCAGCGAAAGATGCAAACACTGCGAAACTTGTGGGAGTCGGCTGATTTGCAATGGATGTTCTAATTGCGGCAAGTGTAGTATAAAAAATTGACTTAGTAAAATATTGTAGTATATAATTAAAAAGTAAATTGCAAGCAAAAACCTCAAATAATTTTGCATTACAGGAGGACAGCAAATGAGAAAATCAATAAAAAATAAGCAAGCAATATTTCCTATGCCGGTGCTTATGATAGCAACATACAATGACGATGGTACCGTTGATGTGATGAATGCCGCTTGGGGTATGATGCAGTCAATGGACAAAGTGGTGTTAAATTTAACCGAAAGCCATAGAACCGTTACGAATATAAAGAAGAGAAAGGCGTTTACTGTAAGCATTGCAGATGTAAAACACGTTAAAGAAGCGGATTATTTTGGAGTAGTATCAGGCAACAATACAGCTAATAAATTTGAAAATAGTGGATTAACAGCCACAAAATCCGATAATGTTGACGCTCCAGTGATAAATGAATTCCCAGTTTGCATGGAATGTGAGTTTATTGAATATCAAGATAGTAAACATGGCTGTGGAGTAATCGGCAAAGTCGTAAATGTTACGGCTGATGAGGCTATAATTAAAGGCGATAATGTAGATATTTCTCTCATGGAGGCTATCGCATTTGATCCGTACACTCATGGATACTATAAAGTTACCGAAAGAGTCGGAAATGCTTTTAAAGATGGTTTGGAACTGAAAAAATAAATAAAGAACCTCCCTGAGTTTACATTTCTCAGGGAGATTTTTATTATTCTTGATTATCTAAATTAGGCATCCAATTTGCAAAGCCAGCCAACGATTCATCCGTTCTATGGTAGTATCTTTCGTTTTTATTTATCCTTGAGATTTGCCCCATTTCGTTATCGGTTAATTCAAAATCGTAGATATTGAAATTATCCTTAATATGCTCAGCGTTTTTAGAACCCGGTATAACGATAAATCCCATCTGTGTATGCCATCTCAAAATTATCTGTGATGGGATTTTACTATATTTAGCTCCTAACTCTTTAAACAATGGCTCATTTATCAAACTTTTGTCTCCATGCCCTAGCGGATACCAACTCATTAGCTTTATATCTTCCTTATCTGTAAGCTTTCTAAGCTCAGTTTGCGGGAAGTAAGGATGACATTCTACCTGAATTACTTGTGGCTTGATTTCGCAATTTTCGAGCACTTCTTCTATATATTTACCTTCAAAATTAGAAACTCCAATCGCCTTGATTTTTCGTTCTTTATAGGCTGCTTCAAGCTGCTTATATCCAAACGTATAGTTTCCAGCTGGTTGATGTAAAAAAAGTAAATCAATGTATTTTACGGACAATCTTTCTAAAGTTTTGTCTATAGCTTTTTCGTCTTCATAAACAGAAGGCCATAATTTAGTTGACAAAAATATCTCTTTTCTATCAACTCCACTTTTTTTCATCCCACGCCCAACAGCTTTTTCGTTTTCATAGGCATTGGCAGTATCTATCAGTCTGTATCCACATTTTAAAGCATTATAAACTGATCCTTCTGCCTGTGCAGGCGTCAATGTAAACACACCAATCCCCACATTTGGCATTTTTACGCCATTGTTTAACTTTAAACACTCCATAATCGGTCCGTCCCTTCATAGAGATAATTTAACTTTAAATCTTTGCAATTACTAAATATAGTATACACATTAATTCAAAAAATTCAATTACTCTTGTGATTTAACCTTTATAAAAGGATACAAAGCTTTACATGAAAGATTTAATATAGTAAATTAATATTATCAACTTATAAAACGGGTGGTATTTAATGGTTTTAAAAACCAAAAAATCAGATATAAAAAAATACTTGG
>JAFVAZ010000042.1 GCA_017480265.1 Clostridia bacterium | reverse complement strand
GAAACATGCAAAAGAGTCCCAATAATAATGCGAACCATATTGTATAAAAAGCCATCTGCTTCGATGGTAAACGTAACTAGCGGACCATCTTTCTGCACGTTGAAATTCCTGATGGTACGGACTAGGTTCTTAGCTTCGCGGGTATCTTTCGTGCAAAAAGCTGAAAAATCATGTGTGCCTAAAAATTGCTCACAAGCTGCATTCAACTCCTTTATATCTAGATGATACCAATAATGAAACGCCAAGCCATCTAAAAAGGGGTTCCTGATCGGTGCATTCCAGATCTTGTACTGATATTCTTTGCCTATGCAAGAATACCTAGCGTGAAAATCTTTCTCCACTACCTGGCAAGAAGTAACGCAGATATCATTGGGCAAAAACTTATTTAAAGCCAGGGGCACCTTTTCGACCGAAATGTTCTTTTCTGTTTTGAAGCTAACGCAATACACATTCGCGTGAACCCCTGCATCTGTCCTACTGCACCCTTTTATATCAATATCTTCATCAAACACTTTAAATAACGCATTTTGAAAAACTGCTTGAACTGACGTTGCGTTTTTTTGTATTTGCCATCCGTGGTAATTTTTACCGTTATAGCTTAAAGTCAACAACAAATTCCTCAAAATTTACCACCTTAAATTTGAAAATTAAAGATCAAAAAAGCTACAATAACTGCTAAAGAAAAGAGCAGGGCGGAATAATCTATCTTCTTAAACTTTAAAATTTTCATTTTGGTCCTATTCCTTTCACAACTATAACATCTGCTCTCCATAGCAACTGCTAAATCATTAGCCTTTTTAAAAGATACCAGAAAAAGAGGGATTATTACGCCGCCTAAAGCTTCTACACGTTTTTTTAGATTGCCGGAGTCTATTTGCGCGCCCCTTGCCTTTTGCGCTGCAGAGATTTTGTTCGCTTCATTTAATAAAATAGGCACAAACCTTAAAGCTAAAGTAATCATCATGGAAAGGTTTGATATATTTACCTTAAATACGCTTAAAGGTCGGAGTAAGCTTTCGATGCCATGTGTAAACTCAGATGGCGATGTGGTATATGTCAAGATAGAACTGACAAAAAACAGCAGCAATAGTCGCAAAGCTATAAAAGCACTGTTCTCCATCCCTGTTTGCGTTATCCTTATGGATCCAATGGCAAAAATAATCGGACCATCTGAGTAAAATAAATTCATAATAGAGGTGAACAAAATTATAAGCAATACCATTTTAATACTTTTGAAGTATATTTTAAAGGGTACTTTTGATAACATAATTATAAAAAAGACAAAGATAAAAAAATACATGGCGCCGGCGTAGTTCTCTATAAGAAATGATAACACTGCAAAAATCAACGTCAAAGCAATCTTTAAGCGTGCATCTAATCTATGAATTATAGAATCTGTAAGGTAATACTGCCCGAAGAATACATCTTGCATATACGCATTCTCTCCTTTCCCTTAATTTATCACTCTAAGTAAATCTAAAACTAAATTGTATACTTAAGCCGCAAGATCTCTTGCAAAGCTTCTCGCTCGGTGAAAACGCTGTCTTTTAGGTTAAAACCTTTTTCTTTGAGCTTCTTCATTATTTTTGTTATTTCCGGCACATCAATTTTTAAGCTATGTAAAAGTACTGGGTCAGCAAAGATTTTACCAGTCTTTCCGAAAGCTTTAATCTCTCCAGCTGACATAACTGCAACTTTATCGGTTAAGTTTATTATATCATCCATATTGTGTGAAATTAAGATTAAGGTATTTTTATTTTCCCTGTTATATTGTTTTATGTAAGATAATATCGACCGGCTCCCCTCAAAATCTAATCCCACTGTGGGTTCGTCTAAGATCAAGATTTCCGGCCGCATCGCTATAACCCCCGCTATAGCGACTCGCCTTTTCTCTCCACCGGAAATCTCAAATGGAGATTTACTTAATATGCTCTTATCTAATCCCACAAAATTTATGGCTTCCAATACACGCTTGGCTATATTATCTCTGCTGAGCCCCATATTGTGCGGACCGAATGCTATGTCTTTGAATATAGTTTCACTAAAAAGCTGCTCTTCGGGGTTCTGAAAAACTAGTCCAATTTTATATCTCAATTTTCGAAATACTTTAGAATCCTTGAAAATATCTAAACCATCAAATAAAACCGTGCCATGATCAGGCCTCAAAAGCCCCCCTATCTGCTGCACTAACGTAGTTTTGCCGGAGCCGGAAGGCCCTATCAGCCCGATGATTTCGCCTCTGTTTATATTTAGATTGATGTTAGATAGATCTTGCTTTTTTAAATTGCTAGATTTTTCGTAAGAAAACGATAGCTCTTTAACTTCAATTAACGGCATTTTTATCCTCCAAAAATTTCTCAATAGAAGCGACACAACCATCCACGCTGAGGTCGCTCAAATGCAAACTAACCCCCTTTTTATTGAATTCAAGCAATAATTTTATGCCTTGCGGGATATGCAAGTTGAATTTATTTAATAAATCGATATCTGAAAAAACGTCTACGGGCTTGGTATCTACGGCGATTCGCCCTTTCTCCATGACTATAGCTCTATCTGCAAACATCGCTTCTCTGGTTGAATGAGTAACCAAAATAACGGTGATCTTGTACTTTTTATTTATCTTTTTCAAGATTTTCAAAATCTCAACTTGAGAAAACGAATCCAACATAGATGTTGGTTCATCCAATATAATGCACTGCGGTTCCATCGCCAAAACCTCTGCTATAGCAAGCTTTTGTTTCTGCCCGCCGGAAAGCTTATGCGTGATATTTTGCGAAAAACTTTCCAGCCCTACTATATTTAGCGCCCTTTCTACTCTATATTTTATTTCTGCAGGAGCTAACCCCAAATTTTCGGGTCCAAAAGCTACATCTTCCTCTACTATGCTGGAGACTATTTGATTATCAGGATTTTGGAGGATTAATCCAACCTGCTTATGTATTTCGAAGTTATGCTTTTCATCGGCAGTATCCATTCCATTTACATAAACTTTGCCCTCAGATGGCAGCAAAAGCGAATTAAAAGTTTTGACCAGAGTAGACTTGCCGGAACCATTTCGGCCCAAAATACAAACAAACTCCCCTTGCTTTATACCAAGAGAGATATTGTCCAAGATTAAATCTTTGTCCTGATCGCTATATCTGAAGCTTAAATTTTTAGTCTCGATAAAATTTTCCACAAAAAGTCCTTTCTGCCTACCTTGCAAAATTCCCTTTGCTCCCATTTTAAGGCGCTATATCATATACTTGCCTGCCAAATAGATGTGGAACCACAAGGCAAAACCAATTTACTGGCTTTTAACGGTAAACCGATCTCACTTGAAAAAACCACTCCACTGCGATTTTTTGCTATTGTAGCATTTAGCAAATACGCCATAACTCCGCAAGAAAGCCCCGCAGTATAGGAATTCAAGATAAAGAAGCGGGCGTTTTCGCTTAAAATCTCAGAACAAGCATTTAGCAAGTTGAAAATACCTTCCTCTAGCTTCCAAACTTCGCCATTTGGTCCTCTTCCATAGGAGGGTGGATCCATTATTATGGCGTCGTAAAAGTGGTTGCGTCTTTTTTCTCTCTGCACAAACTTCAAGCAATCATCCACTATAAATCTCACGCTTTTATCTTGCAAGCCGGATTCCTTCACATTTTCTTTTGCCCACAGAGTCATCCCCTTGGAGGCATCCACGTGGCAAACTTCTGCCCCTGCGCTCAACGCTGCCATAGTAGCCCCTCCGGTATATGCAAATAAGTTCAAAATCTTCATATTCCCCGAAGACTTGCTTACTACATCAGATACGAAATCCCAATTTACAGCTTGCTCCGGGAAAATCCCTGTGTGCTTAAATCCCATAGGCTTTAATCTAAACTTTAAATCTTTGTAGCTTATAGTCCACACGTCAGGTATTTTTTTGTAAACTTCCCAATAGCCTCCTCCTTTGGTTGAGCGTATGTATTTGGCATGAGCCTTCCTCCACATAGGATCCACCTTTGGCGTATTCCATATAATCTGCGGATCCGGGCGGATCAAGATAATATCTCCAAAACGCTCTAATTTTTCTCCACAAGAAGCGTCTATTAATTCATAATCCTCAAATTTAGATATCCTCAAGCAAGCATTGCTCCTTTGCATTTATTGATCTCTATGATAGCCTTGCCTTTATTAAATCTGCAAGGCGATTTGCCATATTTTTTATTTTAGATAGATCTTTGCCTTCAAGCATTACTCTTATCAAAGGCTCCGTCCCAGAAGCTCTGACTAAAACTCTGCCTTCTTTATGGGAATTACCTGCTTCCTTTTTGCCGCTTAGCTCACTTTCTACTTTTTTTATTTCGCTTTGAACTATTGAATCTTCATCGAGTCTTTTTTTCCCTTCTGCACATACCACTACGTTTACCATGACCTGTGGGTACTTTGTTAATATAGAAGCGATTTTTGAGAATGGTTCCTTATAATCTTTGATAATGCTCAAAAGCTGAATGGCCGTCAGTTGCCCATCTCCTGTAGTTGCATGGTCTAAGAAAATTATATGCCCGGATTGCTCTCCACCTAGGTTAAAACCGCCTTTTAACATATCCATTAAAACATATTTGTCCCCTACTTTAGAAGATACAAAATTTATCGAATTCCCCCCCAAGAATTCATACACCCCCATGTTAGACATAACGGTACCGACTACAGTGTTTTTAGCGAGTTTATTTTTGCTACGCATATAACTTGAACAAATAGCCAATATATAATCCCCATCCAGTACGTTGCCTTTTTCATCAATCGCTATGCATCTGTCTGCATCTCCATCGAATGCAAAGCCTGCATCAATATCGTGCTTTTTTACAAAATCGACTAAATTCTCTATATGAGTTGATCCGCAGCCTTTATTTATATTAGTTCCATCGGGCTTATCCGATAGCACAAAACACTCTGCCCCTAATGCCGAAAAAAGCTTCTCAGCTGTACTAAATGATGCACCGTTTGAGCAATCGATAGCTACCTTTAATCCACTCAAATCATGCCCTATAGTATCTTTGAGGTGCGCTATATAATCATCCTTTGCATTTTTAGCTTTAGTAACTACCCCTAAATTTTCGCAAGATGGCAGTTTAATTTCCTCCGAGCGATCTAGCACTATGTTTTCTATTTCTTCTTCCATATCCTCAGAGATTTTGTAGCCATCATATTTAAATACCTTTATGCCATTAAACTCAAAAGGATTGTGTGATGCAGATATCATAATCCCCGCATCTGCAGCGTAATGCTTCGTCAAATATGCTACAGCCGGTGTAGAGATAACCCCCAATTTAACTACATTTGCCCCCATTGAGCAGCAGCCAGAAATCAATGCGCACTCCAGCATATCTGAAGATAACCTTGTATCTTTACCCACCAATATTTTCAACTTTTTATTTTTATCTTTAGACAATATAAAAGCAACCGCTCTGCCTATCTGCATAGATAGTTCACAAGTAAGCTCAGTGTTTGCTACTCCGCGTACTCCATCCGTGCCAAATAATCTTGCCATAAAAATATCTACCTCTTTTTGTATACTAAAAATTAAGTTTAGTTTGGTCACTCAAGCCTTCAAATGGTATACCCAGGTGCTCATAAGCCCTAGGACTAACGATTCTGCCACGAGGAGTTCTGCTGAGAAAACCGATTTGCATCAAGTACGGCTCATATACATCTTCCACCGTCACGGCTTCTTCTCCTATAGCAGCTGCCAAAGTCTCTAACCCTACCGGACCTCCATTATAAAATTTTATTATGGCTTCTAGCATTCTTCTATCGTTTGAGTCAAGCCCCAGTTCATCTACTTCGAGCTTTTTTAGTGCAATCTTAGCTGTTTCTATAGTTATAGACCCCGCACTTAAAATCTCTGCAAAATCCCTTATCCTTTTTAATAATCGATTGGCGATCCGTGGGGTTCCCCTCGACCTAGAGGCTACTTCCAGCGCTGCATCTGGAGTTATGTCAATGTTCAATATCTTGGCACTTCTGGTTATTATTTTAGCTAATTCATCAGTTGTATACATCTCAAGGCGCAGCACAACCCCAAAACGATCCCTCAAAGGAGCCGAAAGCTGCCCCGCCCTGGTAGTAGCTCCCACCAATGTAAACCTCGGTAGTGGTAAATGATACGAGGCTGCCATTTGCCCTTTACCGGTTACTATGTCTATAGAAAAATCCTCCATAGCCGGATACAAGATCTCTTCAACCGTCCTGGGTAGCCTATGTATTTCATCTACAAAAAGCACATCTCCTTGGTTTAAGTTTGTCAATAAAGCTGCCAGGTCGCCAGGCTTCTCTATAGCCGGACCGGAAGTTATGCGGATATTCACTCCCATTTCGTTAGCTATTATCCCAGATAATGTTGTTTTGCCCAAACCAGGTGGACCGTATAGCAAGACGTGATCCAGTGTCTCTTGTCTTATCTTGGCAGCTTGCATAAATACAGAGAGGTTCTCCTTTACTTTTTCTTGCCCTATGTAATCACTCAAAGTCTTCGGGCGAAGCGGATTATCATTATCTAGTTCCAGGTCTTCTGGTATCTCTTCTGCCGATGTCAATCTATTTTCGAAATCAAAATCCAATATCAAAACCTCCCGGATAATTTCTTAAGCGAAAATTTGATGAGATCTTCTACCGAAAGCGAATGGCTAAACTCCGACAAAGCTTTTACTGCGTCTGCCTGAGTATACCCTAGCGCCACTAAAGCTTCCAGTGCTTTTGTAGCATTATTTTCTGTTCTTTCGGTTATGTTTTGGCGCGAGGCCGCCATGCCAAGATTTTTAGCATTAGAAATTTTATCCTTTAGCTCTAGGATTATCCTCTGGGCTAATTTGGGGCCTACTCCCGGTGCAGTAGTCAACATCTGCGTATTTTCATTTGAAATAGAAAGTAAAATCTGTTCTACTGTCAAAGAAGATAATATCCCGATGCCCACCTTTGCACCTACTCCAGACACAGATGTTAACAATTTGAAACACTCTAACTCTTCTTCTGCAGAAAATCCATATAAATCCATGGAATCTTCACGAACACTAAAATACGTAAAAAGAAACACTTCGCTCTGAATCTGTGATGTTAAATTATTGTATGTCTTAGATGTTATAAAGCACTTATACCCTACCCCACCGCATTCTACAACTGCTATGGAAGCATCAATGTAAATTAGTTTTCCTCTTAGGCTATAAAGCATTGTTTAATCTCCTCTTTATCATCATTGACCGGAACCTAGCGCCGGAAGTTTGCGCATGGCATAGAGCTATTGCCAAAGCATCCGCTGTATCGTCCGGCTTGGGGACTTCCTTTAGTGACAGAAACCTTTTAGTCATCTCTGTGACTTGTTTTTTATCCGCTCTGCCATATCCCGTCACAGCGGTTTTTACTTGCAATGGGGTATATTCAAAAACAGGGAGTCTCGCTTTTTGCGCAGCTAAAAGCGCAACACCTCTAGCTTGAGCCACTTGTATGGCTGTCTTTTGATTGCTCCGAAAATATAACTTCTCTATAGCTAAAGCATCGATCTTATTTTTTGATATTATCGTATTTAAACTATCAAATATAAACTCTATCCTAGAGAGGAAATTTGAATTAGCTTTAGTAGTAATAGCACCATAATCAATTGCTTTAAATTTTCCGCCTTGTGCTGACACAAGCCCATACCCTACAATTGCGTATCCCGGATCTATCCCCAATATTATCATATGTCAACCCTCGTTATTGTTTCTTAATAAAAATACGGCATGTATTTTGCGTACGCTGAGTGCAAAAAAATTCGCCAAAAACGTGTCCCCTTTAAGCCCGACTATCAATTGCTTTGATTTAAATAATACAAAATGTATTAACCAACAAGCTACATATCACACCCAAAGCAGTTCCTGCTAAAATATCTGAAGGATAGTGAACTTGCAAATAAAGCCGCGAGAACGCAATAAGGAAAGCTAAAAAGAAAGCCGGCAGAGCTAAAAACGGGAACCCGAAAGAAATAGTAAAAGCTGCTGCTACAGACGAAGCTGTGTGTCCAGAAGGAAAAGAATATGTCTTCGGATGCTTGATAAGCAATTCCTCCGGCTCTAAATCTTCAGAAGGGCGTACTCTACATACTAATCTTTTTATGATAATCTCTCCGCAGAAACCGGCAAAAACAAGGGATATTATTAATTTTATACCTCGAACCCTACTGGCACGATTAAGTAGCATAGGCACAGATATAAGTAGCCAAATCGTACCGCCATTGCCAATAACAGATAAAAATACCATGAATTTATTTAAAGCCGGTTTTTGAATTTTTGAAAATAGCAGCAATATCCTATCTTCAGTCTCTTTAAATCTATTTAACATCTTTATTGTAAGTCCTTTTTGTTTTTATTATATTATAACACAATCGACAAAAAATTTATATGTCCATATCAAGGGAAATAAAAACAAAAAAACGCGAAATAAAAAGAGCTCTAATTTAGAGCTCTTTAAAAATTATTGTTCACCATATATCATCAACAGTTCTAGGTCCACGTATACCCCATAGGTTCTGCATTCCTGGGTTTCTGTCGCTATGGTATTCTGCTGGTTCTGCTTCTAGGGCTCCTTCTGGTTCTGCTTCTAGGGCTCCTTCTGGTTCTGCTTCTAGGTCTCCTTCTGGTTCTGCTTCTAAGGCTGCTTCTGTGTATCTGTCGATAGGGTCTCCTTCTGGTTCTGCTGTTATGTCTCCTTCTGGTTTTGCTTCTGCAGGAATTTCAGTGATTATTGTACGAAGAAGTCGTAAATGGGGTATCACTAATGTTGCAAACATAGCAATAATACATACTATGCTCGGGACAATAGAAAGCTTGCTTTTTTCTAATTCATTTATATCTAAACAAAATGAATGGAGACAATTATCCAAAGCATTTGTGCAGTTAGTGTATGTACTACCAAGGTCTTTTGATAAAATAGATTTATTATCTATGCATTCTTTAGTAAGATCAAAGCAAGTTTTTAAGCATGCCTTGTATGCACTTCCGGCATTAGCAATTAAAGTAGTAGCGCTTAATAGAGTGACCGTTGCTAGAATAGTTGCTATAACTTTTTTCATTGTGCTCACCTCCTTTCTCGTGAATACATTATAATATCTGGTTATATTTTTGTCAATAGTATTTTTCAGCTTCAGATAGATGAATAAAAAAATCACTTATAAATCTATATTTTAATATACTTTATCCGAAACAGATTGATTTCCTTTTTATCTAGAGCCGAATAAATCTGTCGATACGGCCTCCTTCTGGTTCTGCTTCTGCGTAAAAACCTCCGATTTTTTATTTTTAAAAGCGAGTAATTCGGAGTTTTTTATGGTACCCGGGTAAAATATAAAAAAACAATACTGCATCGTAATCCTCCTATAATAAAGTAGTAGTAATTAGTATTTCTGTACAAGGACAATATGATACACTGTAATAGGTGCTGTAGATTGGTATGTTCGTCCTACCGCCCGACGGTTTATCTAGAACGAGGTTACAAGAGCAAAGTCACTGAGGAAAACATCAGCATCGAAATAAAATAATCGGAGGGTTTAAACATGATTTATATTGGAATCGACGTTGCAAAAGATAAACACGATTGCTTCATCATAAATTCCGAAGGTGAGGTGCTAGCCAACATTTTTACCATTGCAAACAGTAAAGATGGATTTGACAAACTTCTTCAAACAATAAAAAATTGTGCAGGTATTTGCGACTCAAAAATAAAGGTAGGGCTTGAGACTACAGGACATTACAGTTACAATCTCCTGGGCTTCCTTCTTAACAATGGGGTACCAACTTACGTTATCAATCCATTGCATACCAAGCTTTATCGAAAAAGCCTAAGCCTGCGAAAAACGAAGACCGACCGCGTTGATGCAAGAACCATTGCAACTATGCTAATGTCTGATGTGAGCCTCAAGCCCTACACAAACACAGCATCCCACTATTCGGAACTAAAGTCACTAATTAGGTACAGATTTGGTAAAGTTAGAGAGCGAGCAACATTAAAATCTTCGATTGCAAGGCTTGTAAACATTCTTTTCCCTGAATTGGAAAAATCGCTTTCAAGTTTACATATCGCTTCATCTTACACACTTCTTAGCGAATTACCAAGTGCAAATCATATTGCTCAAGCTCACCTTACTAATTTGCTTCATGTAGCTTCTAACGGTCGGTATGACCGAGATAAAGCAATTCAAATTCGTAATGTAGCAAAAAACTCCATCGGCACTTTGATGTTGTACAACAAAAGTTGACAAGTAAAATTCGCACAAATAAAAAACAAAATCAAGGAGAAAAATATAATGCCAAAGAAAAGATATGATAAGGAATATAAAGTGCAAGCAGTGAAATTAATAAAGGCAACGCCGCATAAATCGCAAAAAAGAGAGCAGAAGATAAGTCTCCGCTCAAAATTTATCAAACCGTTGAAAAACCTCAGTTTTTTTCGATTTTTGCAAACCTCAATTAAGCTGATACT
>JAFVAZ010000041.1 GCA_017480265.1 Clostridia bacterium | reverse complement strand
TCGTGCAGATTTGAGGAATATATGAGATTTCCGGTTTATTACAATTGATCAAGATAGTTCCATGATTTATGGGAACAAGCTGGAGGATACTTTTTATCAGCGAACTTTTGCCGGCGCCATTGTTCCCCACTATACAAACATATTCTCCAGCCGCTATGGTTAGGTTTATATCGCGCAAAGCACAAACTGACGAATGTAAATTTCTATAATATATACATAAATTCTCCACTTTGACTATATTCATAAAGTTAGCCCCATTTTCAAGTTTTCAAGGTTTTCATTCATCAGGTCAAAATAAGTAACGTTGCTTTCAAGTTGTTCTTTTGAGACATTGTGCAAGGTATTAAACCGCAGCGCTTTTGCGTTGGTATTTTCGCATATAGACTGAGCAATTGGCGGGACGGTTGACTCTTCGTAATATACTGCAGGGATATCGTTGTTCTTTACAAAGTTTATTATTTCGGTCAACTTCTGGATACTTGGTTCCGTTTGGGCAGAGCAATTCTTCAAAACAGCTTTGTAATCTAAATTGTACCTTTTGATAAAATACAAATGGGCAAACTTCCCTGCAAAGACGACGGTGTGCCTTTTGGAAGTTTCTATTATCTCAAAAAAATCCTCATCTAATTTTTTTAGATTATCTTTAAGTTTCCGTGCGTTATTTTCATAAAATGCATAACCATCGGGATCTTTCTCGCACAAAGCCTCTAGAATATTATCTACCATCAATGAAGCCAGCGTAGGGTCAAGCCAAAAGTGCGGATCGTAGGAGTGATCATGCTCATGTTCATCCTCTGAGTGATCGTCTGCTTCTTCGTTTTTTATCAAAGATATGTTCTCCGATAGATCTTTTATCAACAAACTTTTGCTATCAATGCCGGAAATCAATCTTTCTGCCCAAGGTTCCATGTATTTCCCGGTATATAAAAATATATCAGCTTTTGAAGTATTCACTATATCGGACGTGCTAGGGTCAAAAGAATGGCTCTCCGTACCTGGTGGCAGCAGCAGCGTGACTTCTGCCCGATCTTCTGCAATCTGCTTAGCAAAGTCATATTGCGGGAAAAGTGATGCAACGATTTTTATTTTATCATTGCTCGATTTTAAATTACTGCATGCATTGAAAAGGAACGAAAACAATAATATAATAGTAATAAATAAAATATACCTAATAGTTTTCTTATTCATCCATAAAACCTTTCTAAAAAGAATCGCCCTTAATGAAAATCTAGATTAAATAATATCAAAATTAATAGTCCATTGTCAACAAAAAAGTGAAGAGACTAAAAACTCTAAAAATATAATAAAGAAAGGGGTAATTACGATAAATTTATTTAAACCTACATTTTACTTCAATAAAGTCACGGATATAGACATAAAGACTTTAAAAGACCTTAACATAAATGTTATATTGCTCGATGTTGATAATACTCTATCGCCCCCAGATTCTATCGATATGTTTGATGGCGTTGATAAATGGCTTGATGGCTTAAAAAAGAAAAATATAAAAATAATTTTAATATCAAATAATAACGAAAAAAGGCTTTCGGTATTCTCTGCCGTTGCAAAGATCTCTGCATATATTTTTAATGCACATAAGCCTTTACCTTACAAAGTAAAAAAAGAATTACATCGCAAAAAAGAAAATGTACTAATGGTAGGAGATCAAATCTTGACAGACATTTTAATGGCAAATTTAGCCGGATATAGATCCATCTTGGTCAATCCCCAAAGTAAAGATCCTGATAGAATGAGTTTTAGATTTAAAAGATGTTTCGAAAAAATTGTGAAAAATAAGATACAAAAATGCGTCACCGCAAAATAATCTGCACGAAAGAAGGCTAAGACTTGGTTATAATTGAAACTATAAAGGCAATAATCATAGGGATAATACAAGGCATAACGGAATGGTTACCTATAAGCAGTACCGGGCATATGCTATTATTTGACCAATTTTTGAAATTAAATGTAACAAAGGAATTTTTAGATTTATTTCTAGTACTTATACAAATCGGTTCTATTTTAGCTGTTGTATATGTTTACTTCGAAAAGCTCAATCCATTTTCTAGAAAGAAGAATATGATCGAACGGAAAAATACTATTTCCCTTTGGTGCAAAGTCATAGTTGGATGCTTACCTGCAGCTATTGTAGGTTTTTGTTTAGATGACTTCATCCACGAAAAATGCTACAATCCGTTAGTTATATCAGCATCGCTTATTATATATGGCATTGTATTTATTTTTATCGAAGGATTAAATAAGACTCCCAATATAAATGAAATTGAATCATTAAGTTTCGGTGTTGCTTTTTTGATCGGAGTTTTTCAAACTCTAGCGCTGGTACCCGGGACTTCGCGTTCAGGTGCGACTATCATTGGGGCTATTTTGCTTGGAGCTTCTAGGTCTGTAGCTGCTGAATATTCTTTTTTCTTAGCTATCCCAGTGATGTTTGGTGCAGGAGGGTATAAAGCTCTCAAATATGTAATTCAAAATGGGATCAATTTTTCTATAGTGGATTTATCTGTCTTGCTTTTTGGCACATTAGTCGCATTCATCGTCTCGATATTCACTATTAAATTTCTTGTAAACTATATAAGGAAGCACGACTTCAGGGCATTTGGATACTATAGGATAATTTTAGGCATCGTTACATTTTTTTACTTTTTAGTTATCCATGCGAAATAGTATCAATTGGATATTTAAGGTGTAGCGGTACCAATAACTTTGTGTTTGTCCTTTCAATTCTCCCAAGCAGCCCCCTCGGAAGATATAACCGAAGGGGCTATTTTGTGACCGTATAACAGTATAGATAAAAGTAAATAAAAAATAACATCGAAATAAAATATATAAAACAGCAATAATTCGAGAGATAGAATTTCAAAACATGTTGAAAAGTGCTGATATTTTCTACTTGATATAATACCTATACTTTTATTTTGCTATTATAGGTCGATTTTTTTATAAAATAAGGAGAAATTAAAATATTTAAAAAATTTTGATCATTTTTCATTTTTATATGGTATAATTAAATTAGTAACATTCTTTACAAATTCAACGGAGGAAATGATATGAAAAAAATCATAACAACTTTTTTAACTTTATCTATCTTTATTTTTAGCATCGTACCATCGTTCGCTCTTGCTAATGATTACAAAAATATTCAAAGGAAAAGTCCCCAATCTACTATACTCGTATTAGCAGGAAAAAAAGACGCAAAAAACGTAAAAGAAAAAAAAGAGTCTATTTTTTCCAGAGCTTTTACTGGGCTTAAAAACTTTGTTTTCAAAGCACAGTGGACCACACTTTATTACATTGCGGTGACTGCAGGTTTGATCTCATTATTCAGTAGGATTGGGGTATTTAAATCTGAAGAAGTCTATAGTGAACTCAAGAACAATGATTATAAAGCAATTTTAACCTCGCTTTTATCAAATATAAAAAGCATCCCAAATTGTGCCAATTTGATATATAACTCAGATATAGAAGCGGGATTTTGCTCAGCCAAAGATAAAGAAGAAAATAGTAAGCCAAATAGCGTGGAAGATTTAACTTGCCGCATTTTGGATTCGATGAGGAAATTTAATGACGAAGATCTGTCTAAATCTAAGAAGATTTCCAGTGTCTTGAGGAATTTAAGCGGTGAAGGACAAAAATCAGTAAAAATTTGGGAATATATAAAGACACACGGTCTCTTACTTTTAGCGTCACCAGTTGCCGGAAAACTGATAGGTATGCTGGGGACTTTGGTTGGAGCAGCTAACCTCGGGTGGTTATATGGCATATTAGTGATTCCATATTTGTGGAGCTTTAAAGATGAGAAGGTAGGAGCTCTAGAAATTCTGGCAAACGTTATTGATTCTGTGGATGATACTGCTGAAACTATACAGAAAAAACTCAGTAATATTAAAAAGCAGGTTTCGGATTTTCTTGGAAGTGCTAAGGAACAAGTCGCTCCTTTTATAAATGTAGATAATATGTTTTCATGTATTCTTTTTTTAATCGGGTGTCTTGAGTATAAAGCTTAAGCATTTTTAGAAAGATTTAAAACTGTCGCAGATTTTTATTTGTCTTTGTTTATATTTTAGGCAAATTTAAATCTCGGCAGTTTTGTAAATCTAGCAGAAGCTACCGTTCCCTTTGGCGGTTTATTTGTGCCTTTACTTTAGCTACGCTCTAAAGAATGGGATTGATTTCGCCTTACAAATATGATATAATATAAATTAATAGGGAAAATGGAGCAGGAAGAATTTGTACATTTTGATATGTAAGCCGTTGAGCACTGCGCGGCTTGGCGCTGCGAACCATGTCAGGCGAGGAATCGAGCAGCATTAAGCAGAGTTGCTGAGGGTGATGCAGTTTAGCTTGCCGGCTTGCATATTAAAGTGTATAAATAGGTTGAATTTCTGCTTTGCTCTTTTGGCAGCTAGAAATTGATGCTATAAAGTAAGGGTTGAAAAAATCAAAAGGAGACAAATTATGTATCAGGCACTTTATAGGAAGTGGAGACCTAAATTGTTTAGCGATGTAGTAGGGCAAGATCATGTCACGAGGACTTTGCAAAATGAGGTAAAGCTAAACCGTATAGGACACGCGTACTTATTTATAGGCTCAAGAGGTACAGGGAAAACAAGTTGTGCCAAGATTTTTGCTAAAGCTGTCAATTGTCTAAAAAACGTGGATGGCAACCCATGCGGAGAGTGCGAGATCTGTAAAGAGATAGAAAATGCAGAAATAATGGATATAGTGGAATTAGACGCAGCTAGCAACAATGGCGTAAATGATATACGAGAAGTGTGTGAATCTGCAGCGTTCACTCCGGCTAAGGCAAAATATAGAGTTTATATTATAGATGAGGTACATATGCTTTCTCAGGGAGCTTTTAATGCTCTTTTGAAAACTTTAGAGGAACCTCCTAGTTATGTTATGTTTATATTGGCAACTACTGAAGCGCACAAGATCCCCGCTACGATTTTATCTAGATGCCAAAGGTTTGAGTTTCATAAAATAAAATCCGATAATATAAAGAGCAGATTAAGATATATATCGCAAGAAGAAGGAATAGAGCTATCTGAGCAAGCTGCATCCATAATAGCACGGCTGGCTGATGGCGCGATGAGGGATGCTTTGACAATATTGGATAAGTGCATGGGTGTGACCAATAATGTAACCGAGACTGAAGTATCTAGTGTAGTTGGGATAGAAGATTCGAAAAAACTTTTAGGTTTAGCAGATGCAATAATTAATCAAAAACTAGATGAAGCTTTGAAATCAGCTGATGATATGAATAAAGGCTCAAAGAATTTTGCTGTGATATGCGAAGAGATGATAGCTATATTTAGAAATCTCATGATAGTGAAGTCCATAGATAATCCTAGAGAATTGATGATCGTTTCCGACGAAGATTATATTGAGTTGCGGACTTTAGCAGATTGTATTTCGCTTGAAAAGGTATTGAATATTTTAGATAGTCTATCTTCTTCGCTCAACAAAATGAGCAAAATATCGGATCCAAAAATAGAGTTCGAGATGTGTTTAGTAAAGCTGTGCTCCCCAGAACTTAATCTTTCTGTGTTTGATTTAAGCAAGAGGATGGATCAGATGGAGGTTAAGTTAAAAAATAAAGGTTCAGAAGTTGATTTTAAAATGAATGCAGATAGTAAAAAAAGTGAACCTGAAAAAACGGCGCATCGCGAGTTACAGGCAGAAAATCAAAATAATACCACTGCTAACCCGGAAAACAGCGAGGATGGATTATATTTGAAAAATGAAGGCGGGATGCAGAGAATCTTTGAAAATGCTATATTAATGGATAATTGGAATAAAGTATTAGAAGCGTTAGGCAAATATTCCCCCACTATTGCAGTGGCGTTCAAAGATTCAAAAGCTTATTTGAGTGACCCTTTTGTACTTATTGATTCTAAAAATGAAGTCGCGTTTGAACTATTGAGGAGGTCATCTCGAAGAGACAAAATGCGCTTAGCTATAAAGGAAGTCACGGGGAAAAATTATAAGCTTGGTCCATATAGGCCTATGGAGACGGCTCCAAAAGAGAAGGATGTTCTGGTAGAATTGGCAGAAAATGCAAGAAAGCTAGGAGTAAAGGTGAATACTAAGTAGCTAGTTCTAGATGAATATCTAAAAAGAACTGACGGAAGGAGGCGGCTACAGTAAGCTTTTCAAGCTTACTAATAAAAACTACGTTTTTATATTCAAATTTTTACAAAAAATTTGATGTAGCCGCCCTTGATGGGAAGTATCGTTCACAATAAAATAAGTAAAACATGGAGGAAAAAGATGAAAGCTAGATTACCGAAAGGATACAACCAAGGAGGAATAGGGAATTTTCAGCAATTAGCAGCAAAAGCTCAAAAGATGCAAGAAGACATGCAAAAAGTGACGGAAGAACTAGAAGCGAAAGAATATAGCATGTCAACGGGTGGGAACTTAGTAGTAGCGACCGTGACAGGAAAGATGGAAATAAAATCCCTACACATTGCGCCGGAAGTAGTAGATAAAGACGATATAGAGATGCTGACGGATCTGATAACCGCAGCAGTTAACGGAGCTTTGCATCTGGCGAGTGAAGATAAAGACAAAGCAATGGGAGATATATCCAGCGGATTAAGGATCCCGGGAGTGTTTTAAGCCATGAGTGGATATAAAGTAGCACCATTTTCTAATTTAGTAGACAAATTTGAAATGTTACCGGGGATCGGCAGAAAAACAGCACAAAGGTTAGCGTATTTTATTTTAGGCTTACCTAAAGATAAAGCCAGGTCATTTGCCGATGCCATCTTGGATGTGCAAAGTAAGATAAAATATTGCAAGATTTGCAAAAACATAACAGACGAAGAAATCTGTTCTATATGTAAAAGTGAAACCCGAGAAAAATCCATTATATGCGTAGTAGAAGAACCTAAAGATGTGATGTTCTTAGAGCGTATAGGCAGTATGGAAGTTTCGTATCATGTATTGCACGGGGTGATATCCCAGATAAATGGCATTGGACCAGATCAGATCTATATTAAGGAACTACTAAGTAGGATTGAAAAAGAAAATGTAAAAGAAGTAATAATGGCAACCAACCCAACAGTAGAAGGCGAAGCCACGGCTATGTATATCTCTAAACTGCTAAAGCCCATGAATATAAAGGTAACCCGCTTAGCGTATGGCATCCCTGTAGGTGGAGAGCTGGAATATGCCGATGAAATAACGCTGCAAAGGTCTCTGGAGGGGAGAAGTGAGATTTAAGACTTTTTGTCTGCAATAAATGCACGATAAATCTCGCTTTTATTGATGCCCGTGATTTTAGCAGCAGTTTTGGCCGCTTCAGTGGGAGTGGCACCTTCCTTTATACAATTATTTGTTATGCTTAGAGCGTCAGATAGGCTGTAGTGCGGCAACAACTCTGGATCCGCTTTATTGCCTCCTACGATGAGAACAATTTCTCCTTTGGGAGGGTTCTTTTCACAGTACAATATCGCTTGTGCCAGTGAAGTATTCCTTACTTGTTCGTGGATTTTTGTTATTTCCTTTACAATGGCGATCTTGCGGTCGCCCAAAGCCTCGTATAAATCCGTAAGTGTATTTATGAGCTTGTGTGGCGCTTCATAAAAAATCATCGTGCGAGGTTCATATTTTAGTTCCTGTAAATGTTTGTGGCGATTTTTTTTGTTTACGCTTAAAAATCCTTCAAATGTAAACCTGCCGCTTGGAAAGCCAGAGATCGCAATTGCAGCGGTTAATGCGCTGGGGCCGGGGACCACTGTAACCGATACGTTATTTATGTGGCACAACGAGACCAACTTTTCTCCTGGGTCAGATATCGCAGGCATGCCGGCGTCAGAGACTAGTGCGCAACTTTCCCCGCTTAAAATTCTCTTTAATATGAATTCTCCTCTTGCTTTATAGTTATGCTGATGATAGCTGATAAGAGGTTTCTTTATCTCAAAGTGGTTTAGCAGCTTTAGCGTGACTCTGGTGTCTTCTGCTGCTATGAAATCCACATTCTTTAAAGTTTCTATCCCGCGAGATGAAAAGTCGCTTAAATTTCCTATAGGAGTCCCTACGATTATTAATTTACCTGACATTTTAGTTTTCTCCATAAAACATATAGATTTTTTTCAATTCCTCAGAACGTGCACCATCAGATTCTTCTAAGATTAAAGTAGGCATCACTGTTAGCCCGGGGTTTCTGCCATATTTGCCCTCTATCATAAATAGCTTAGGCGATTTATTTTTGCGAGCTTGCACAAAACGTAGTCGCTTAGGTTCTATTTTGAATTTCCTCATAGATGACATTACTTCTACAAGGCGTTCCGGCCTCTGGCACAAGCAGAGTCTGCCACCGTTTTTGAGGAAATTGGATGCAGCTTTAGCCACATCGTCTATGGAGCATTCTATTTCATGGCGGGCCAATTTCTTTATATCGTCTTTATTTTGCAGCCCACTTCCAATAGATTTATATGGAGGGTTGCACACAACTAGGTCAAAAGAGTGCTTCTCCTCCGATTTTAAGGCGTAATCTTTAATATCCCCTTTTACAGCCTTTATTTTATCCGATAATTTATTCAAATCTATAGACTTTTTTGCTAGATTAAATGCGCTTTCTTGTATTTCTATAGCTAATGTAAATTTAGGGGGAACTTTGGTCGCCCAAAATAGCGGGATAGCACCGCAACCTGTCCCAAAGTCCGCGGCTTTTTCGTACTTTGATGGCTTAACAAAGTCCGCGAGCAATAAAGTATCAGTAGAAAATTTGTGCAGCTTAGAAGTATAAATCTTAATGCCATTGCCTAGCGGCTCCAATAGTTCATCTTCATTGTTCATATTTTAAAGTCCTTTTTGTTATCATTTTTATAAACTAAAAAACAAGGCGAATATTAGATACTTCGCCTTTATTTTGCTTTAATATTATAGTACAAATTTATTTTTCAGGATTAGGAGCGCCTACCGGGCATACCCCCGCACAAGAACCACAATCTACACAGATATCCGGATTAATCTCATATTTTCCTTCACCTTCAGATATCGCTCCAACCGGGCATTGAGGTTCGCAAGCTCCGCAAGAAATACAGTTGTCGTTAATTTTATAAGCCATAAAATAACCTCCATCAGTTAAATTTGTTTATATTTTAGCATCATATGTAAAGAAAAGCAACAGTAAACTTCTATGGTCAATACGAAAAAATAGCTATCAGTCTTTTGAAACTGATGTAGTACAATAAAAGTTGACACGCTAAGCACACATCTTAAGGTTTCAACAAATGCTACAAAAGCTTGGGAAATAATAAAAACTCTCTTAAAATAATAGAACGTCCAATTATACCGAGCTGATGACATATCGCGCTGTAACTATCATATCCGTGGTGCGAGTAACGGGAATTGAACCCGTACGTCTTACGACACACGCCCCTCAAACGTGCCTGTCTGCCTATTCCAGCATACTCGCAAGCTTTAGTACTATGATAAAGCATCTTGAGCAATCTGTCAATTAATTAATTTATTTTTATTTAGACATAGATACATTTTCATGCTATAACCGAAAACATAGTAACATACTGAAAATAGTAGAAAATTGACGCAAAATGAGGGGTAAAATTGAAACAGTATTTTTTAGATTTGCTAAAATCTACTATGGCTGGGGTAATGATAGCCATAGGTGGCACCGTTTTTTTGATGACAAGGTCAAAAGAATTAGGCGCGGTTTTGTTTGCTATAGGCTTA
This sequence comes from Clostridia bacterium, assembly GCA_017480265.1. Lineage (GTDB taxonomy): Bacteria > Bacillota > Clostridia > Oscillospirales > Acutalibacteraceae > UMGS1224. Next base: position 5,972 of record JAFVAZ010000041.1, on the reverse strand, counting down.
TTCGCAATAGTTGTAAATGGGTTAAACCTATTTACGGGGCAGGTTGGTTATATTGTAAATTACAGTAATGCATATTTGATCAGAGTTTTAGTCACTTTAGTTGGCAATTTTATAGGTACAGTTTTTATGGGATCTATTTTGCTTATGACTAGACTTTCCTCTTCTCTTACTATGAAGGCAGAGGAAATGATTAAAGCTAAATTGGCAGATAGTTTTGTGAGTATATTTATATTAGCTTTTTTCTGCGGTATTTTAATGTACTTGGCGGTAAATGGATACAGAACGATAAATGATCCTGTGGGTAAATATTTAGCAGTGTTTTTAGGTGTTGCTGTATTTATCTTAGCAGGATTTGAGCACTGCGTGGCTAATATGTATTATTTCGCTATTGCAAAGGCTTGGTCGTGGCAAGCTGTGTGCTATATGGAAATTATGATCTTAGGTAATGCTGCTGGTGCAGTTGCTTTTTCTTTTTGCGAAAAAATATATAAGCAACAAAAGCCGCAAAACCGATAGCCAAGTTTTATTTATAGATAAAAAGATCTTCAAATTTTGAAGACCTTTTTTTACTCTTCCATTTGCTTACCTATAAACATCGCGGCTGTTTGAGCTATTTTAGCTTCAACTTCAGTTGGTAGTGCTTTTTCTTTATTTGAGAGCATCAGTATAGCCCCAATGGCATCTCCTGCAGCTATTATAGGGTAGACTATTACGACCGATCTATTTATGCCTTCTATAGGATAAAACGAACTTTCCTCAGATTTGCTCAGGATGAAGCTCTTCCTTGAATCCATAAGTTCTTCTAGTGGCGAAGTGATCCGCCTTTCTAAATACTCTTTTTTGGGGATACCTGCGGCTGCCACAACATGGTCTCGATCAGATACAATGGTTGGGAAGTTAGCCATTTTAGCAAGTACTTCACAATAAGTATCAGCAAATTTTGATAATTCTCCTATAGGGGAATATTTTTTAAATATTACTTCTCCTTGCGCGTCAGTATATATCTCCAGCGGATCCCCTTCTCTAATCCTCAAAGTTCTTCTGATTTCCTTGGGAATGACAACTCTACCCAAATCATCTATCCTTCTTACAATCCCTGTAGCTTTCAACCTTTTTCCTCCTTTTATTTTCAAACTTTTAATTTTAAAAATACTAAATATTAATATATCCTTTTTTAGGCAAATTTATTAAAGAGTTTATATAAATTTTAATTTTTATCTCCGGGCTTAGAGACTAAAGCTGCCAGATAGCCAAAGAATATAGCAGCAGAGATCCCGGCTGCAGCGGAAGTCAGGCCGCCGGTCAATATCCCTATGGGACCATTTTTATTTATAAATTCCATAGTCCCTTTGGCCATAGTATATCCGAATCCCGTAAGCGGTACTGTAGCGCCCGCTCCTGCAAAATTTACTAGCGGCTCATAAATACCTATCGCCGTGAAAAATACCCCCAACGTGACAAATGAAACTAAGATTCTGGCCGGAGTCAACTTTGTTCGGTCGATTAAGATTTGACCTACAACGCAAATTAATCCCCCGACGATAAAAGCTCTAATATATTCCATTTTTTATCAACTCCCTTTGCTTTTTTATTATTTCTTGTTTTTTTGATTTTATGTGTACTATAAATTAATATTGGTAAATTTCTCAAAAATATATTATAATATTAATAGTCTAGCTTAATTTTCCTTAAATGCTAATATAAAACATTTAATGATAGGCCCCATACAGATTGATCATACCAATTTCCCAGTATATTAAAAATCTTAATATTGCTAAATCTTTTATTTATGCTAAGACTAAACCTATTTGGTGTATTTTTGAGATAAAAGGGAGTTGTATGTATGGAAAAAATTTTGATCGTAGATGACGACGAAAATATTTGCGAACTTTTGAAGCTTTATATCGAAAGAAGCGGATACGAGACAATCATCGCAAAGGATGGCATAGAAGCTGTAAAAAAGTTTAATGAAACCAAACCAGCTCTTATAGTACTGGACCTTATGCTGCCGGGCATGGATGGCATAGAGGTGTGCAAAGAGATAAGGAAAACTTCGGATTGCCCGATCATCATGCTAACAGCCAAGGGAGAAATTTTCGATAAAGTATTAGGTCTTGAAATAGGTGCAGATGACTACATGGTTAAACCATTTGAAGGGAAAGAAGTCACTGCGAGGATCAAGGCGATATTGCGGAGAACCCACAAAAATCAAGAAAATACAGATCCAAAGGTAATAAACTACGATGGGCTTTCCTTAGATATGTCTACTTATGAGATGAAAGTCCGCGGCAAAGTGATGAATGCCCCTCCAAAAGAGAAAGAGATTATCTATCTCTTAGCTAGCCACCCAAATCAAGTGTTCACGAGGGATCAGCTTTTGGATAAAATCTGGGGATTTGATTACTTTGGGGATTCCCGTACGGTAGATGTCCATATAAAGAGGATAAGGAAAAAGCTGGAGGGGGTATCTGACCAATGGGAACTGAAGACGGTATGGGGCGTTGGATATAGATTTGAGGTAAAGTCAGATGAGCAAAGTTAAAAAAAATACTACGGTATTAAAAAAGTATCTCAGCACGTTTATCGGCATTTTGATTATTAGCTTCTCGATTTTAGGGATCATGCTTTATGCCTTTGTTGCTAATTACAAAACAAATGAAAAGAAAGATCTATTGACCCGGAATGCGAGGAATATCGCCGATAGTATCTCAAAAAATGGCCTTGTGAACAATACCTCTGACGTAACTCAACCCAAGTATAATCTTAAAAATGAATCGATAATTAAAGATACCTTGAAAACAGTCTCAGAAAACATCGCATCCGATATAATCGTAACGGATTTGCAGGGGAAGCTATTGCTATATGCGAATACAAGCAACACAATGAATTTAGAAGGTACCGTTGCAGAAAATATGATTAATAAAATAAAAACAGATCAGTTTACGGGGATCTCTACCGTGGGGACTATATATGATTATGATTGCTATTGCGTAGGGATTCCTATAGTGGATGAAGAAGAAAATATTGCAGTTGGAGCTGTTTTTATTTCCGTTAATGCTCAGAATATGAATGATTTTGGGGCAGAAGTTACTAAGCTTTTTTTTATAGCAGCCTTTTGTGCATTGGTTATCGCATTTTTTGCTATTTGGTATATGACCTTAAAGATGGTAAAGCCCATACAGCTTATGACGCAAGTGGCTCGGTCGTTTGGCAGAGGAGATTTTTCGCAAAGAGTGATAGTAAATACTAATGATGAACTAAGCGAACTTGCAGATGCATTCAATGAAATGGCAGCGTCGTTGGAATCATCTGAAAAAGTTAGAAAAAACTTCATCGCCAATGTATCCCACGAACTCAAAACACCAATGACTACGATATCTGGTTTTGTGGAAGGTATTTTGGATGGAACAATACGAAAAGAAAGACAAAATCACTATCTAAACATTGTACTAAATGAAGTAAAAAGGCTCTCTAGGCTTGTCAAATCCATGCTGAATCTTTCCAAAATTGACGATAAGGATATTACACTGCACAAGAGTTCATTTGAGATCTTAGGGCTAACTTTAAATATACTGGATTTATTTGAAGAAAAAATAATAGAAAAAAACATTGAAATCAAAGGGCTGCAAGAGTCCACGGGATTCTTTATCTATGCAGACTATGATTTGATTTATCAAGTGATTTATAATTTGGTTGAAAACGCGACTAAATTTGTAAATCAAGATGGGTATATAAATATCACTATCTTAAATGAAAATAAAAATCTGATTTTTTCCATAGCAAATAGCGGAGAAGGGATCTCCCCAGATGAAATATCGCTGGTATTTGATAGATTCTACAAGACGGATAAATCTCGCAGCAAAGATAAAATAGGTATAGGGCTAGGTCTTTATATAGTTAAGAAAATAATCCTCCTCCATGGAGGAAGTATAAAGGCCGAAAGCCAAATGGGTAAAGACTGCAAATTTACTTTTATAATGCCAATAAAGTAACTACACGCTGTTTATTTCTTAAAGAGGTTCCCGATATATTTGCAGATCTTTTTTACGAAATTTTCTTTTTTTAATAGCGGCTCATCATTTTTTACTATTATTTCATTTTCTCCTATTAACTTATCTCCGGCGTAATATTTGATTTTCCCTACGATTTGCCCCTTTTTCACTGGCGCATAAATGAATTTAGGTAGGTTTATAACCTTCACTATTTTATCTTTGTCCTCTTGCTCTATGATCACATTTAGGGGCGTTTTTGTTGATACATTTATTCTTTCTACATTCCCGCCTACTAAATTTATAGCTATCTCATCTTTTTCTTCCAGAGTCAAAGCTTTCATTTTCAAAAAACCATAGTTCAGCAATTTTTCGTGGTCGTTCCAATCGTCTTTTGCATCTAAAGTTACAGCTATTAAGCGCAATTTTTCTCTTTGAGCGCATGTAACTAAACATCTCCCGGCAGCTTTAGTAAACCCTGTCTTTATCCCTAGGCATCCTGGGTATCTGCTTAGCATTCTATTTTCGTTATAATACGTGACGGTTTCATTAGTATCTTTAAATAAGACTTCTGCTTTTTTGGCAGATGTAATATTATAAAAGCTTTCATTCTCCATAGCATATGCGCCCAAGAGCGCCATATCGTAGGCTGTAGAATAATGATCCTCATCATCTAAGCCGGAAGGGTTAACAAAATGCGTATCGTTCATACCTATTTGCTTAGCTTTTTCGTTCATAATATCTGCAAAAAGTTCTATAGAACCACCTATTGTGATCGCCGCAGAATTTGCCGCATCATTCCCAGAGACTGTGAGCATCCCCTTAGCTAAGCTAGAAAGGGACAAAATATTGCCAACTTTGAGGTACATCGATGAACCTTCTACTGGGACCATTCCTTCGGTTATAGTCACATCTATATCTTTAGCCTGGGCGCTTTCTATCGCTAATAGAGCGGTCATGATTTTTGTTGTGCTGGCTATTGGCATTTTATCATGTGCATTTTTTTCATATATTATTTCACCGTTATCTGCACAGATTAAAACGCTTGACTTTGCGGAAATATTTGATAAGCTATCTTGTAAGGTTTTTTCAGCTAAAGCTTTATTTTGCACAATAAATGCGGATATCAAAATAAAGACAGTAGAGCGTCTAAATGCATTTATAATCTTTTTTTTCATAAAAGTTATCCACCCATAAGATGATTTTATTTTTAGTTTATTTATATGCCCAAACGCGCAAAAAAAGTAATAATACTACGTGTGCCTATAGATGGGAAAATAAACTTATATTTGAACTCTAAATATAAGTGTGCTAAACTAAAGGGTAAGATTTATGAAATAAAGGAAGAAAGGAAATAGGACGGTTGTTATTTAATCTAGGTAACAATTGAAACGCGCGAGCTATGCAAAGCAAAACAATGTATGAAGTAATAGGCTCTGTGGAAAGAGTGATTTTCACCAATGATAAAAATGGATATAGTGTAATAGAGATAACCTCAGAAGAAGCAAACATCACAGCTACCGGTATTATGCCAGGCATCAGCGTAGGTGAAGAACTACAGCTGATTGGAGAATTTAAAAGTCATCCTGTATTTGGCGAACAACTTAATGTAAAAACTTACAAAAGGTCGCTGCCAAGTACCGTTACGTCTATCTTGAAGTATCTATCTTCTGGCGCAGTGAAAGGTGTGGGATCTTCCACTGCTTTAAAGCTTGTAAATGCCTTTGGCGATAAAACGCTGGAGGTAATAGAGAAAACTCCGGAAAGATTATCTGAAGTAAAAGGTCTGAGCAAAGCTAAAGCTACCAAGATAGCTGAAGAATTTAAGCAGCTTTTTGGAGTAAAGATGTTGATGACAGAGCTAGGTAAATATGGGATAGCTCCAGAAGAAACGGTAAGAATTTTCAAGGCCTTTGGCACAGAAGCGATGGATTCTATATCTGCTAACCCATATATACTCTGCGATGAGCCGATAAACATTTC
>JAFVAZ010000040.1 GCA_017480265.1 Clostridia bacterium | reverse complement strand
CTGTCCATGGAATGATTCGCTCTATCTGATTCAAAAATTCTTTTTTCTTCGTTTTTGTCTGCGCCAGCTCATCTCCGAGCTCGCTTAATTTCAGTTGTTTTATCATGTCTTTATTATATCATTTTTTAAGGCAATGCCGCATAAATAGCAGCAAAAAAGAGCGGAAACTTATCTTCTGATCTTTTTTGTTGCTATTTATGCAGCGTTGCCGTAAAAACTTATAAAACCCTTGATCATTGGGGATTGTTCGGTTTATTTTAATCTTAATTAATCTTTAATGCATGTAATATATCATTTTCTAACCTTTTTGATAATTCTTAATTTGTGCGGTGGGACTTTAAAACAATGATCGTAACTTTTTGTGTATAGTCATAAACCCTTTTTAGCTTTTATCTATAATTATGTCAAAGAAAATATCCTCCAGCTAAGCTGAAGGACATTGTAAAATTGTCAAATTTGAACTGGTGCTCCAAATAAATTTTCCATCCTTTCATCTCCTATGCCGTTCCCATTAGCATCTGTAATCTCCACGGCTCCCATATTTCTTTTACGAAACTTTGGATTTATTGTTAGTGAACTTATATTAATATTATAACCTAGTCCCTCAAGTTGATCTATAATATCGTCAGTTACAGCATATGACAGTCCATCCGGGCTAGCTCCTGCCGCGCACCATCCCCCTCCGGAAATACTTTTTAGTCTATCTTTATTTAGCTCTTTCATCTTTTTCACCTCCTTTCCTTTCGATCAGGCCACCTCATTAAAACTTCAACGTCGGGTCTCCAAAAATATCTTTCATAAGTTCATCCCCAACTCCGTTCCCATCGGCATCATACACATTGTACGGCATCATTCCGTGAGCAGCAAGTGAAGCATCATACAAAAACGCCCCTCCTGGTCGAATACTATAACCTAAACTTAAGAGTTGGCTGTGCGCTGCATTAGTTAAATAGTATGATTTACCGTCGCCTTTCGCAGGGCGCCAACCCTCAGCACCAGCGACATTTTTTAACTTATCTTTATTGAGCTCTTTCATCTTTTTCACCTCCTTTCCTTTATTGTATTTTTATTTTATGAAGCATCGCATATCTCCAAATTTTTATCTTGCAAAATCAAATTGCATTTTTTGACTACCTTTACTCGTCCATTGCCCAATATTTAAACTCACTCTCGCTCAACTAATGACACTCACTGTAAGTAATATAAATCCGCCAAACTATTTTTGCACAAAAATAGTATCCTTTCATTTCTTGACATTCCCTTTGCCTCAGGCTTATTAGACCAGGCTTCTACATTCCTCGATACGGTGATAATTATCTGCCTTAAAGCTTCTTTAGCTTCATTAGAAAGATCGGACGTGTACACCGGGAAACGACCTTTAGCAATATCCCCTGTTCCTTCTTCTATGCCCATGCCTATCAAAAACCAATCTGCATAAAATGTCCCCACTGCACAATATATACCGGCAAAATCCGCTATTAATTCATCGTGCAGATTATTCTGAGAAGATCCCAGAAATCTCTTTGTAAAATAATGTGTACATTCATGCTCTCGCCTTATAATAATCGAATAGTCTCTCCACTTGCCATCCTCTAACCCTAGCCTTTCTGCCGGAACATTGCTGTATGGTTTATTAGAAAGAATTACAAACTTATTATTCAAACCAAAGGCGAAGCAGGCCCCGGTCTTTTTTAAGCCCGGCATTTCTTTACCTTTATGCACCAATTTAGTCACCAGTTCATAGAAATCTTCCTCATCTCTTGCATATATCACAGGGATATTCCCCGCCACCGAATTATAAATCTCTATATTTATCAATTTCGGTGACTTGAGTTTTATATCTTCGTTGCCGTGCGGCACCTTTTCATTTAAAGCTTTTTCTATTCCCTGTGTTTTTGATAGGTTTATCACTGCCTTCCAAGGAGCTATAAAAGGTTCATCTTCTATCTCTGATGGTATCTCTACATCTGTATTAAATCGATTTGCCATGTACTTTCTTAGCTCTTCTTTGGCTGCTTCACTTATTTCAAATCCATTAAGTACATTTTCTATCATAACCCTAAACTCCTCCTTATGTTTTCAGGGATCTGGTCTTTATCTCTTTGATTAAGCTGATCTAATCCCCAAGAACTTTTTATATTTCCATCTTCTACTTCTATATAAGCTTTCTGCGATTTTGTCCCAATATCATAAAATTTATACTTATCTACTGTTTTACCTCCCGAGACTTCACTCAATTGCTCTTCTGTCATTTCATTTAAAATTTCATTTTTCATATCTTTTCACCTCCTTATCTAAAAGTAAATTTTGTATTTGCAGTTTTATTGATCCTATTTGTCTTATATTTTTTATCATTTTTTCCGCCAGCTACACTATCCAATATATCATCAGATACTTCGCTATCTTCTAATTCTTCCCTTGAAAAATTATACCCATTTTCTTTTGCAATCTCGTATACCTCATCCATTGAAGTTACGTTATCAAATTTCCCATCAAACTCATTTCCATTTAATAATTCTTCTACAAATGCTTCTAATCCTTTTCCCATATTTCCTCGTTCCTTTCTCTTATAATATTAACCTCCAATTTTTTTATTTAATTCTCTAAATCTAAATTTTACTCATCACCAACAATAATCTCTGACCCCTCTCCTATTGCTAAATTAACCGGTGTATATTTTGTCTTCCCTTTCCCCCCAGAGACGGCTTCCAGTATATCTTCGTTTAATTCTGCATCTTGGCTAACTTCCTCTTCGCTTACATCATAGCCGAATTCTTTAGCCAAACTTATTGCTTCATCTGTAGATTTTATATTTGCAAATTTATCCCGAAATACACTATCATGCCGCAACTTTTCCTTTAATGCTTCAATTCCTCTCATCTTTTGTTCCTCCTTATTTTTCTTTCAGTTTTACGTCTAGTATCTGACCGGTACTCTCATCAATGACGACATTTTCGTAAACATCCTTATCTGCAGCTAAGATATAATCTTGCTGTATAGTAGTGTTTCCTTTCCCTCCAGAAACAGCCTCCAGTATGTCTTCATTTAATTCATCATCTAGATTTACTTCTTGCTCAGTTACCTCATACCCTAATTCTTTAGCTATTTGTACTGCTTCACTTTTGTCTTTGATATTGATAAAAGCTTGCCTTATCTCGTCATTCCCCTGGATATCCCTCTTTAGTTCATTTATACCTTTCATCACTTATTTACCTCCTGCTTTCCAAGTTATGCTTGTTTCTACATTCGATCCGTCTCCTTGCGCTGTGGTATTAGATTTAAAAGTATGAATATTAACCGTAGTCCCTTTACCCCCAGATACCGCATCAAGCATATTTTCTTTTAACTCTTCATCCTGGTTTATTTCTTGCTTTTTTACCTCATAGCCTAGTCCTCTAGCTATCTTTATCGCATCTTCTTCACTATTTATATTGAGAAAAGCCTCTCTTATTTTACGATCTTCCTTGATTGCTATTTTCAGTTCTTCAATACCTTTGTATGTATTTTTTTTATTCTCTAACATAAAACCCTCTCCTTTCTAAACTTTACTAATACACCCCATTCAAGAGTATATATTATGCTCTCTAATATCGTTATCTTTTTTACCCCCAGCCACCGCCGCAAGCATCTCTTCTGAGAGTTCTTCATCTCTTTCTACATCATCAGCTGCTATATCATATCCATATTCTCTTGCTAAATCTATAATCTCCATTGCATCTTTTTTACTTGCAAATAAATTTTTAAACTCCCTGTCGTCCTTTAACCTTTCTTTTAACTCTTTTATACCTTTCATTTTGTTTTCCTCCTATTTTTTATTATTTTTAATTTTTCTTATGAAATACGGTAAATCTTCCTCACGCATCTCCTCCCCCACACTGATGAATTGTGTCCGTAATTTAGGATCGATGTTCCCCATTATATTAATAGCAACTTCTATTCCGCCGGCAACGGCTTCCATCTTCAAATCAGTATAATCATCTTCTGTGAATTCATACCCGTGCTTTTTCGCTATCTCTACTACTTTAGATGCCTCATCCTGCACCTTCTCTACCTCTGCCAATATACCTTGTCATTCTTTAATAACTCTAAAAATTCTTGTAAACCTTTCATCATTTAAGCCTCCTTACTAATTCATCAAAATAATCCAACTTTTTATTTATATCTTCTTCATTAACTATCTTCGTATTGTTCCCTAGCCCTATATCAGCTACTTTCACTTCTACGTTTTCGCCTTTTTTGCCTCCTGCTATTGTTTCTAGTATAGCTTCATTTATTTCTTCATCATTTTCTAAATCTTCTATGGTAATCTTATATCCCATTTTCTCTGCCAAAATCACGGCTTCTTCCTTACTATTTAAATCCAGGAACCTATTTTTTAGATCTTCATCTAACCTCATTGCTTCCTTTAAATCATCTAAATTTTTCATCTTTTTGCCTCTTCTTTCTTTATTATTAAAATATCAATCTCGCTAAAAGCGTCCCGCCCTACCACCCTTATCACTTTACGAGTATTATCTCTTTCCCGGTCTATATTTTTCTATAAAATTTATTGCTCAGTAACAAATGTAATATTACTACTATTAGTAGCTTGAGAATTATTTCCACTAGCCGAAGTATTCATATTTAACTTATTAATACTTATATTTAAAGTCCATCCCCCAGCTATCTTATCTAAATCTACATCTTTTAGATCTTCTTTGCTTATATTATACCCATCTTGTTTTGCTTTTTTTATAATAGCTTCAACATTTTTCAAGCTTTTATACTCTTTTGCGTAAGACTTATTCTCTTGTAATTCTTTTGTCCACTTTTGTACATCTTTCATTTTGCTTCCTCCTTTCCATTTTAGCCAAGCCACTAAGAAGTAACTTGGCTAAATTATGATTCAGTTACATATAAATATTTTCTATATATTAAGTATTCTGCGTAATAGATACACTACCTGTATTTTGAGCTATTGCTTCATTTCCAGATGCCGATGCATTTTGATCTAGTTTAATTATCCCTACGCCCATTTTTGTGTCTCCACGGTTAATTAGTCCAGCCTGCGCTTTTGCTTGCGCCCGCAGCAGAGACGCGTCCACATTCGTATTATCCGCTCCTCCTGCTACAGAGCTTAAATCAAAATCTATTAGTTCCTGTCTACCAAAACTATAACCATCTTTTCTAGCTTGACTTAAGATATCCTCTACAGTGGTTACACCTTCATACTTCTTCGCAAAACTTTCATTATGTCTGAACTCCTTCGCCCACTCTCTTATATTTTTCATTTTACATTTCTCCTCTCATATAAAATCTACATGTGAATCTCCGGGGAACTAGTCACATTTCCCCCACCGGAAGACTCAACAACATAATTTATTTTCTTTATAATCACTTCATTGTTTAGCGTATTGCCACTTCCCGGGCCACTATTCGTAGTCCCTCCGGTATTCCCACTTGGCAACGATATACTTCCCCCAAGCGCCGGTGCTGATACTCCACCTGCTACAGAACTTAAATCAAAATCTATTAGTTCCTGTCTACCAAAACTATACCCATCTTTTCTAGCCTGATTTAAGATATCCTCTACAGTGGTCACACCTTCATACTTCTTCGCAAAATTTTCATTATGTTTGAGCTCTTTGGCCCAATCTCTTATGCTTTCTTTTTTCTCCGCAAGTTTCTTACTACTTTTACTCTTGTTCTCCCAATCTCTTATATTATTTTTCATTTTACATTTCTCCCTTCATCAAATTAATAATCCTTTAAATTTGCACCCATTGACTTCCGCCGTTTTGCATATACCACAGCGAACCATCATGTTTGCTTTGAGCTATTACCCCTGTTTGACCAAGCTTATACTCATAATTATCATCTGAAGTATTATTTCCATTCATAACCAAATATTCCTTGCCCTTATTAAGCAATCCACTGAAAAAGTCTCCATATCCACTTCCACCGGCAACCGCTTCCATCTTCAAATCATTATACTCATCTTCCGTAAATTCATACCCGTGCTTCTTTGCTATTGCTACTACTTTAGATGCATCATCCTGCACCTTTTCGACCTCTGCCAATATACCTTTGTCATTCTTTAATAACTCTAAAAACTCTTTTATACCTTTCATTTTACTCACCTCCTTTAAATTTGCACCCATTGATTTCCGCCGTTTTGCATATACCACAGCGATCCATCATGTTTGCTTTGCGCGATTACCCCTGTTTGACCATACTTATACTCATAATTATCATCTGAACTACTATTTGCATTCATAGTTATATATTCCTTGCCCTTATTAAGCAATCCACTGAAAAAGTCTCCATATCCACTTCCACCGGCAACCGCTTCCATCTTCAAATCATTATACTCATCTTCCGTAAATTCATACCCGTGCTTCT
>JAFVAZ010000006.1 GCA_017480265.1 Clostridia bacterium | reverse complement strand
TTTGACGAGGAAGCTTTGGCAGAGTTGGCGGAATCTATAGTGCAGCATGGTGTCCTGCAACCGATCTTAGTTCGACCTGTTGGTACGGAATTCTATCAGATCGTAGCCGGGGAGCGCAGATGGCGCGCTTCTAGGATGGCAGGGCTCAAAGAAGTACCTGTGGTGATACGAGAATTGACAGACAACGAAGTGATGGAGATTGCCTTAATAGAAAACTTGCAGAGGGAAGATCTCTCTCCGATAGAAGAAGCTGAAGGCTACAAAGCTTTGATGAAAACCTATTCTATGACGCAAGACGAAGTCTCTAAATCTGTAGGGAAGTCTAGATCCTCCATCACCAATAGCTTACGGATTTTAACTTTGCCTGAAGCAGTGCTTAACTTGCTCAAAAAAGGAGATTTGACTCAAGGACACGCCAAAGCACTTTTATCGCTAAAGGATCTCGATAACATAGAAGCTTTGGCAAAATTAACTGTAGAAAAAGGTCTATCCGTTCGGGAATTGGAGAAGCTTTGCAAAAAAACAAACGAAGAAAAGCCACTCAAAAAACACAAGATAAAAAAAAGGAACCCATTCTTCGATGAAGTAGAGCTCTCGCTAAAGGAATACCTTGGGCGAAAAGTTAAAGTTGTCAATTCAAAGAAAAATAAAGGCGTTTTGCAGATTGAATTTTTTGACGACAAAGATTTAAAAACCATAGCTAAGTGCCTAGAGCATATGGGTAGATGAATGTTTTTATTTAAATTTTAATTGGAAGGTGCTGTGTGTATGTTAGATATAAGAGTAATTAGGGAAAACCCTGATATGGTGAAAAAGGCTATAGCGAATCGCGGACAAAATATAGATAATAGGATCGATGAGGTTCTAGCAATAGATGAAAATAGGCGCAAACTCACGGCCTCTGTAGATAGTATGAAGTTTGAGCAAAATTCCGCAAACAAAAAAATCCCCGAGCTAAAAAAACAAGGACAAGATATTTCTGAGATCATGGCCAAAATGAAAGTGCTATCTGATAAAATAGCCGCAGAGGATTCAAAGCTTTCAGAGTTAGAAAATAAACAGCGGGAGATTTTGCTCTCTATACCAAATATACCAAACAAAGACGTCCCCGTTGGCGTTGACGATACAGAAAATATCGAAATAAGAAAATGGGAAACCCCCAGGACCTTCACCTTTGAAGCTAAGCCTCATTGGGAGATAGGTAAAAATTTAGGGATCTTGGACGCTGAACGAGCAGCAAAGGTTACCGGTACGCGGTTTCATTTTTATAAAGGCTTGGGTGCAAGGTTAGAAAGGTCGCTGGTAAACTTCTTCTTAAATACACATACAAAAAATGGCTACACTGAAGTATTCCCTCCCTTCATGGCGAATACGGCGTCGCTTTACGGTACCGGTCAGCTGCCTAAATTTGACAATGGCTTTAAAGTGGAAGGTACAGATTTTTACCTCATCCCCACGGCAGAGGTCCCTGTGACGAATTATTATAGAGATGAAATCTTAGATGGCTCACAACTCCCTAAGAAATACTGTGCGTACTCAGCATGCTTTCGCTCTGAGGCTGGGTCTGCCGGCAGAGATACACGAGGGTTGATTCGTCAGCATCAGTTTAATAAAGTGGAACTTGTTAAATTCTCTCGCCCTGAGGATTCCTATGATGAACTGGAAAAGCTCACCAATGACGCCGAAAATCTTCTGCAACTTTTGAGATTACCATATCGGGTTGTATGCTTGTGCAGTGGCGACCTAGGTTTCAGTGCAGCTAAAACATACGATATTGAAGTATGGATGCCTTCTTACGGTAGATATGTCGAGATTTCATCTTGCTCTAACTTTGAGGATTATCAAGCAAGAAGGTCTATGATCCGCTTCAAAGACGAAAAGAAAGGTTCATCAAAGCTAGTCCATACGTTAAATGGTTCCGGTTTGGCAGTAGGCAGGACGGTAGCCGCTATCCTGGAAAATTATCAAAATGCAGATGGCTCCGTCACTATCCCAGAAATATTGCAAGACTACATGGGCGTGAATAAAATCGATGTAGACTGACGTACCTTACAAAATAAAAAATCCCCTAAGAAGTATAGTAATTTATTGGCTAAAAAGCTAATAATAATGCTATACTTTTTTTGTTGCCGGCATCTGGATTTCATATATGAAATAATTTATAATAAAAATTATATTATAAGGCGATAAAATTAAAATGAATCCTTTGATATAAAAGGAGGCGCTAAATGAAGAAAAAAATAAGCAGTGTTAAATTTAAGGGAACTAAAGAGCAAGAGGCAAAACTTTTGGGAGTTATCAATAAGTATAAGGAGCTGCCCGGCGCAGTGATGCCGATCTTGCAAGAGGCACAAAATATATACGGGTATTTACCTATAGAAGTACAAACAATAATCGCAGATAGGCTAGATCTGCCGCTTCGGGAGATTTTTAGCATTGCTACTTTTTATTCTCAGTTTTCTTTATCCCCTAGGGGAAAATACGAGGTCTCGGTATGCTTGGGTACAGCGTGCTATGTGAAAGGATCTGATAAAATCCTAGAAAAGGTACGCTCCATCCTCCATATAGACACAGAAGAATGTACTACAGACGGTAAATTTTCACTCACATCTTGTAGGTGCATCGGAGCTTGCGGTTTGGCACCTGTTATGACTATCAACGATGATGTATATAGCCGCTTAAAGCCTGACGCGGTCGAAGATATTCTAAAAAAATACATGTAGGTCATTAGCGCGCTTTTATTATATACTTAACGATGGGAGAGATTCTTGAATGAAAATTAAAACGATAGCAGACCTTATAAAAATAAAGGATAAAATCCTTCCCATAGTGGAATTGCGTTTAAAGTATAGCAAAAAAGCGGAAAATAAAAATAAATAATAGAAGGAGCCTTTTTATGTATAGCGTCTTAGTTTGTGGCGGGACTGGGTGCACATCTTCCGGCAGCCAAAAGATTATAGATACTCTGCAGGATGAAATAAAAAAGCATGAGCTAGAAGGTACCGTCAACGTAGTTAAAACCGGCTGCTTTGGTCTGTGCGAACTCGGCCCTATAATGATAGTTTATCCTGGCGGTTATTTTTATAGTCAAGTAAACCCCGAAAACATCCCGGAAATCGTCCAAAAGCACTTAGTGTCCGGGGAACCTGCAAAGAAACTACTCAGCAAAGATACCATCTCGGGCGACAAAATTACTTCTCTTTATGATACGCCATTTTACAAAAAACAAATGCGGGTAGCACTTAAAAACTGCGGCGTGATCTGCCCTGAAAATATCGAAGAATACATCGCGATGGACGGATACTTTGCTCTAAATAAAGTACTGACGGAACTTACTCCTATGGACGTCATAGAGACCATCAAAGGCTCTGGCTTAAGGGGAAGAGGCGGCGGTGGCTTTTTGACTGGAGAAAAATGGGAGCTAGCTGCAAAAGAAAAATCTAAGCAAAAGTACGTATGCTGCAATGCCGATGAAGGAGATCCGGGAGCCTTTATGGATCGCTCTCTCTTGGAGGGGGACCCACACGTAGTGCTGGAAGCCATGGCTATAGCCGGATATGCTATAGGTGCTTCTCAGGGGTATATCTATGTGCGGGCAGAATACCCTGTGGCTGTGCACCGTCTACAGATTGCGCTGAGACAGGCTTATGAGTATGGTTTATTGGGCAAGGATATCTTATCTTCAGGGTTCGATTTCGACCTAGAAATAAGGCTTGGGGCGGGAGCCTTCGTATGTGGAGAAGAGACAGCTCTGATGGCTTCTATAGAAGGCAAAAGGGGCGAACCGAGACCTAGGCCACCTTTCCCGACATTGAGGGGACTTTTTGGGGCGCCTACCGTCCTAAATAATGTAGAAACTTACGCTAACGTCCCGAAAATCATCTTAAATGGAGCGGATTGGTTTAGTTCCATTGGGACAGAAAGATCAAAAGGCACGAAAGTATTTGCCCTCGGCGGCAAGATAAACCGCACCGGATTAGTAGAGATCCCCATGGGAACCACTCTGCGGGAAATAGTAGAAGAGATCGGCGGTGGCATCCCAGATGGCAAGAAATTCAAGGCAGCTCAAACAGGCGGGCCTTCCGGTGGCTGCATCCCACAGAGTCACTTAGATATCAAGATGGATTACGATAATTTACTTGAAATAGGATCCATGATCGGTTCCGGCGGTCTTATCATCATGGATGAATCTACTTGCATGGTGGATATCGCTAAGTTTTTCCTAGAATTTACCGTGGATGAATCTTGTGGCAAATGTACTCCTTGCAGGGTAGGGACCAAGCGCCTCCTAGAGATGCTCCAGGATATCTCTGAGGGCAAAGCTACTATGGAGAAGCTCGCTGAAATGGAAGATCTTTGCCACTATATAGAAGAGACCTCCTTGTGCGGACTGGGGCAAACCGCTCCGAACCCTGTTTTGTCTACACTGAGGTATTTTAGAGAAGAATACATTGAACATATAGAGGAACACCGCTGCCGAGCGGGTGTATGCAAAGCTATGACTAAGTATGCAATAGACCCACAAAAATGCGTGGGGTGCTCAGCTTGCTCCAAGGTCTGCCCGGTGAATGCCATATCTGGCGAAGTGGGTCGTAAATTTAAAATTGACCCCGCCAAATGCATAAAGTGTGGCGCTTGCTATAAGACTTGCAAATTTAACGCTATAACAAAAGAATAAGTACGGTACTGTAATATGGGGAGTTGTGCTTAAATGGAGAAAAATCAAGCAGAAAAAACTATAAATATAAAAATAAATAATATAGCTGCAAAGGCGAAAGAAGGTCAAAGTATACTGGAGGCGACAAAAGAGATCGGGGTAAATATCCCAACGCTCTGCTACCTTAAAGGTATGAATGAGATAGGTGCATGCCGGATCTGCATAGTGGAAGTGAAAGGCACCAAAAACCTTGTAGCGTCTTGCGTCACTCCGGTAGAGGAAGGTATGGAGATCCTCACAAATTCTCCTAGAGTAAAAGCTTCTCGAAAAACTACGCTAGAGTTGCTGCTATCTACTCACAGAAAAGACTGCCTTTCTTGCGTCCGCAGTGGTGAATGCGAACTGCAAGCCTTGTGTAAACAATTCGGCGTAGAGGACGAAAACAGATATAAAGGTGCGATGCCTAAATATAGGCAAGATTGCTCTACTCTCCACCTTATCAGAGATAATAGCAAGTGCATCCTGTGCAGGAGGTGCGAAGCAGCCTGCAAAAATCAGCACGTAGCGGTTATCGGAGCAAATAATCGTGGATTCGATACGCAGATAGGGTGTGCATTTGAGAAGGATCTCAATGAAGTCCCTTGCATCTCTTGCGGTCAATGTATAGTTAATTGTCCTACAGGCGCCCTGAGGGAACGGGATAGTTGCGGCGCGGTGATGGAAGCTATAAATAACCCTCAAAAAGTAGTCGTCGTCCATACTGCACCTTCTATCCGTGTCTCCTTGGGCGAAAGCTTCGGGCTAAATATAGGCGCCAATGTTAAGGGTAAGATGGTCTCGGCTTTAAGGCGGCTGGGGTTTGATAAAGTCTTCGATACGGACTTTGGCGCAGATATGACAATAGTAGAAGAAGCTAACGAATTTGTGAACAGAATAAAAAACAACGGCACGCTGCCAATGATTACATCATGCTGCCCTGGCTGGGTAAAATTTTGTGAGCATTATTATCCGGAGCTCCTGGAGAATTTATCCACCTGTAAATCTCCGCAACAGATGCTAGGAGCTATCATAAAGACTTGGTATGCAGAAAAACATAACCTTGATGCGAAAAATATTGTAGTGGTCAGCGTGATGCCTTGCACCGCTAAAAAATTTGAGATCGCCAGGGAATATCAAAGCGCAGCGGGTAGCCCAGATACAGATTATACTTTGACTACAAGAGAACTCGTCAGAATGATAAAAAGCGCATGCATTGACTTTAAGAACCTTGCAGATGAAGACTTCGACCCGTTGCTTGGCGTTTCTACCGGAGCAGGGACTATTTTTGGCACTACTGGTGGCGTGATGGAGGCCGCTCTTCGTACTGCTAGCGATATTTTATCAGGGGGACCTCAACGCAACATAGAATACAAGGAGATTCGCGGGACGGATGCGATCAAAGAAGCTACCTACAAGATAGGCGGAGAGAACATTAAAGTAGCTGTGGTCAGTGGTCTTAGCAATGCAGTTAAAATATTGGATAAAGTTAAAGCTGGCGAATGTGAGTATCATTTCATAGAGGTAATGTCTTGTCCCGGTGGGTGCGTAAACGGAGGTGGGCAACCGATACAACCATCTGGTGTGCGGAACTTTGCTGATCTAAAAGCTACACGTGCAAAGGGGCTCTATGAAGAGGATAAAAATTTACCACTCAGAAAATCTCACGAAAACCCTACTATCAAGGTAATATACGAAACTTTCTTGGGGGAGCCTTGCAGCCGACAAGCTCACAAAATCTTGCACACAAAGTATACTAAGAGAAGTAAATTTTAATCCTATGTGGCGCTATGATTAGCAGTAATAAATCACACTCTAAAAAGAGAAAAATAGCTTTATATATCGACAAAATAAATATTCAATGCTGTAAATTTAACTATTAGTTAAACTCTTGTAATCCGCATTGTTATTGGGTTTATAGTGTTTGAATGATTTTAAGTTTTTTTCTAAAAAGTGAGTTTGTCTACCATTTGTCTACCATTTAGTCAATAAAACGTTTCGATGTTTTTCAAAGAGCGAATGTAAAAGTATTTTCAAGATCTTTAGCAAGAAGTTCTTTTCTCGATTTAGAAATATGAGTGTAAATATTACCTGTAGTTTGAATATCAGAGTGCCCAAGCCACGTTTGGATGTCTTTTAGTTGCCAATTTTTATCATATAAAATACTTGCACAACTATGCCTTAAATCATGGAATCGCATTTTGGGGAAATTATTTTTTGCTAAGACTTTTTTAAATTCTATGAAAACGTAATTAGGTTGGTACGGTCGTCCATCTTTCTGAGTAAATACGTAATTATTCTTTTTGTATTCTTTTTTGAAGAGCTTCTTGTATGAATCTTGTTCGCTTTTGATTTTTAGCAAAAGTTCTTTTATTTCCGGCAATAAAGCATATTCTC
>JAFVAZ010000039.1 GCA_017480265.1 Clostridia bacterium | reverse complement strand
TTCTATAGAAACAGAAAGCCCGTCAATTTTAGGTTCTACCACATATTGAATATCGCCGTATGTTGTTCTAAGTTTTTTATCAAATGAAATTATTTCATCTTTTGAAAAAGAATCGTGAAGACTTTGCATAGGTACAGCATGCTCTACTTCAGAAAATTTAGCGGAAGCTTTGCCTCCTATTTTTCGAGTAGGAGAATCAAACGTCTGAAGCTCCGGATATGTATTTTCTAAGGTTTCAAGCTTCCTTAGCAACATATCGTATTCATAATCATCAATCACAGGCGAATCTTCTTCGTAATATTTTTTATTATGGAAATTTATCTCATCTCTTAAATCTTTAACTAACCTACTTATATCTTGACGCTCCATCGCTTTTATCAATCCTTTAAAAATATTTTCAAAATTCAATTGCAAGCTGTTATCTCTGTGGCAATTCTAAAAAGCGTACAAAAGAGATAAGATTACGATGAAAAAACAAAATACTGGGACGTTTGATCATAGGTAAACTTTTAGCTTAGCAATAAGTTTTACTTTATTAGGCTATCCATTTTTTCGTTCCTGCGTAGTTACATCCACAATTTTTGTACTTATACCTTTGTTCCCTTCTATTTGGGGCCATTTTTTACTTTCTTTTGCCTCCACATCATATTTTCCCTTTTTCCTATGCTTTTTATTTTACTATATCCATTCCTCTTTTACAATTACATTTTGCTTCTTTATATGGTTTACTCCCCTAAAATGTTCGATCTTACTATCGTGCATGAAGGTTAATTATCTAGGTCTTCTAATATCGAATGAAGTTCCGAACGGCTTTTAACAATTATACCTTGCTGCAACATTTTTTGGTCAGAGGTTGGTAGATTGTTAGTATGCACTTCAGTGATTTGAATAGGAGTCTCGCTACCCATATCAAAGACAGCTACGTTGCCATTGAAATCTTTAACAATATATGATAAACTATTTTCTGATGGGGTGTTATATTCTTTATGACTTTCATCCTGATGATTTTTTATATTTTTACTTGAAATTATAAATATGATTAAAAAAAACGCTAAAGAAAATAAAAGAAAAATGATAGAAAATTTTAAAGATTTTTTTATTTTTTTCATAGTATCACCTCATGTATCCGTTAGCCATTTTGTATAGTGATATTATTTGATTCAAAAATAAATTTATTCTTCCTCTTTTATTATGTTCTGACTTTTTGGGAGATAAAAATGAAAAGACGTGGAAATATATTAAATTATTTTGCAATTTTAGTTGATGATAATTTTAAAAAGATACTTTCTAAACTTTTGAAATCCTTCTTTATAATATTTACATCTATAACTTTTTTTATAATGACTACCGGGATTGTTTACTTATTTAAAGTAGCCAATGAGGTTGTGGAATATGACGTAAAAGCCTCTAAGATGCACCTTTCCAGTATTATTTATGAGCTTGACGAAAATGATGGTGAATATAAAGAAGCCACCAGGGCTTACGATATAGAAAATCGCATTTGGGTAAATTTTGAAAACATCCCTAATTACATGAAAGACGCAATTATAGCAATAGAAGACAAGCGCTTTTATGAGCATAGAGGGGTAGATTGGAAAAGGACCACGGGAGCAGCTATAAACCTATTTTTTAATTCTAATACGTATGGCGGGTCCACTTTAACCCAACAGCTCATAAAAAATCTGACAGAAGAAAACGAAGTTAGCTTAACAAGAAAAATAAAAGAAATATGCAGAGCGTTGAACTTTGAAAAAAAATGGTCAAAAGACGAAATTTTGGAAGCTTACTTAAATGTTGTCCATTTTGGGAGCGGTTGCTATGGGGTGCAAGCTGCAGCCAATAAGTACTTTGGCAAAGATATAGAGGATTGCTCTATAGCAGAATGTGCCGCAATCGCAGGAATAACGCAAAACCCTACGCTATTTAATCCATTCTTGCATCCGGTAAATAATCGCAAGAGGAGAGAAACCGTACTCTCTGAAATGTTTTCTCAAGCAAAAATCACACAAAGTGAATATAATAAAGCAATGGAAGAATCCAAATGTATGGCTTTCAGAAATGCTAATGCGAAAGACTCAAATCGACCTGAATTTGTAAGAGACTGGTATACGGAAGCTTTGATCAACGACGTTATTAATGATTTATCTGCAAAATACAAACTTAGTAAATCTGCTGCACAAAAAATGGTCTATACTCAAGGATTGCAGATCTACAGCTGCGTAGACAGGAAAGCCCAAAAAATCGCAGAAGATGTCATTTATCGCTCCGATACTTTAGAAGGAGACAAAAAGTTAGAGCTTGGGTACCTGATGATGGACTTTGATGGGAAGATCTTAGCTACAATAGGATCTAGGGCACAAAAAACAGCAAATAGCTTATTTGATAGAGCCAACTACGCCAAACGGCAACCAGGCTCTGCAATAAAACCAATATCAGTTTATGCGCCCGCTATAGATCTAGGTTTGTATGACTATCACTCTACATTGCCGGATTCTCCGCTTGAAAATTTTTTTGGACCAGGTAAACCCGGTCCCCGAAATTGGTATGGAGGGTACAAAGGTACAGTTAGCTTACAATGGGCTGTAGAGCAATCCGCAAATGCTCCGGCTGTGCAAGCCCTCAGGAAACTTACTAATAAAAAAAGTTACGATTTTTTGAAAGAAAAATTAGGAATGCGAAGCTTAACAGAAGCAGATCTATCATCTATGCCGGCTCTGGCC
The DNA here is from genome assembly GCA_017480265.1 of Clostridia bacterium. Classification (GTDB taxonomy): domain Bacteria; phylum Bacillota; class Clostridia; order Oscillospirales; family Acutalibacteraceae; genus UMGS1224. The sequence goes on along the minus strand of JAFVAZ010000039.1, from coordinate 1,570 downwards.
CTGGGGGGACTAAATATCGGAGTGACTGTTCGCGAGATGGTTGCTGCGTACCAAATATTTGGTAATGGTGGCATATATAATAAGCCGTACACATATTTATATGTGCTTGATAGAAACGGAAAGGTATTATTAGATAATCGGGATAACATCGGGATAAGAGCTATAAGTTCTAAAACTGCAACCGTAATGAATAGGTTATTAAGGAATGTAATAACTAGTGGTACGGGTAAAGCTGCCAACATCCCTAACTGGGATATTGTGGGCAAAACTGGATCTACAAATTCTAGTAAAGATAGCTGGATCATAGCTATGTCACCATATGCCGTAGCTGGGATTTGGACCGGGTATAATTTACCTAAAAAATTAAGTTCAACAGTTTACTCTAAGCTTGTCTGGAAAGAGATCATGTCTAAATATCTGGCAGATAAAGAAAATAAAGACTATAGCTTTGATGATGATGCTATGAAAGAAATTGACCCCGAGGCTATGAATAAAGAGGAAGATGTAGAAACTTTTAAAGTCATGGAAAGCGCAAATACAGATACTAGAGAAAATAACGAAGTCGATTTCGAATTTTCTCCAGAATAGCTTTTTAAGCATAAATTAAAATAACCACAGGTTAGATGAGATACAAGTAATAAATAACTAGCAGGGAGATGATATAGATATGAGCTTAATAGTGCAAAAGTTTGGAGGAACTTCTGTAGCCAACCCTAAGCTTATATTTAACGTTGCTAAAATAGTAGCAAAGGCATATGATAAAGGAAATGATGTAGTTGTGGTGGTTTCTGCGCAAGGGGACATGACAGATCATCTTATATTTAAAGCTTGCGAAATAAACGATAAAGGCTCCAAAAGAGAAATGGATATGTTGCTCTCAGCAGGAGAACAGATCTCGATTGCGTTGGTAGCGATGGCGCTAGAGAAAATGGGGTATCCGGTGGTATCTTTGCTTGGTTGGCAAGCAGGAGTTATGACGGACTCAAACTATGGAAGTGCACTGATAACCAAAATAGATGCTTCTAGGATTAGCAAAGAACTAGACAAAAAAAATATAGTTGTGGTGGCAGGTTTTCAGGGCCTTAATAAATATTATGATTTATCTACTTTGGGTAGAGGCGGCTCTGATACTACTGCAGTTGGGATAGCGGCTGTTTTGAATGCAGAAATATGCAAGATTTATACCGACGTAGATGGAGTATACACCGCAGACCCTAGGAAAATCCCAACAGCCAAGAAGCTTTCGCAGATCTCCTACGATGAGATGCTGGAGTTAGCTAATATGGGCGCACAGGTTTTGAATAATAGAGCAGTAGAAATAGCACAAAAGCACAATATAGAAATTGAGGTTTTATCTAGCCTAAAAGATACCAAAGGAACAATAGTCAAGGAGGCAAGTAGCATGGAAAAAATGCTGATAAGAGGTGTAGCAAAAGACGACGGGATAGCTATGGTGACAATTAAAAATATCCCGGATGAACCAGGTGGAGAATTCAAGATTTTTTCAAAGCTATCTTCCAAAAATATAAACATAGACCTTATCGTGCAGTCAAGTGGAAAAGAAAACGCC
>JAFVAZ010000038.1 GCA_017480265.1 Clostridia bacterium | reverse complement strand
CTTCTGAATCTTCCTTTGTTTGCCCTTCTTCTGCCTTTTGTTTTTCTGTAGGCTCTCCTGCCTGCTCTTGATCGTTATCTGTTTTATCAGATTCGTTACTTGTACCGTTTACGATGGTTTCGCCATCTTCGTTTGTGGATACTACTTCGGCGTTGATGATCTCGCTTGTCTGTTCACCGGCGAAGCGACTCCTTATGAAACGCCATACATTAAGCGGTGAACGTACGATCGCTGACACCACACTTCCAACCGTATCCGGCAAACTTACCGTCACGCCTGCTGTTGCAGTCGTAAAAACATTCCACGCTCTCGCTACGACACCCGGTCGCTCTTCTGTTCTTCTTGTCAGAGTCAGATTTAAATCTCTGACCAATCTTTGCGCTGCGCCTCTAACTTCTTCTTCATTGTTACTTAACATTATTTCAGCCGGAATAAAAATTAAAGGGGCCCCGCTGCCTAAATTGCCACCATTCCCTAGATTTCCTCCGGCTCCTCCGGCTCCTCCGGCTCCTCCGGCTCCTCCGGCTCCTCCGGCTCCTCCGGCTCCTCCGGCTCCTCCGGCTCCGTTGCCCCCATCTAATGGGAAACCAATGACAAAATGCCCTTTATCCGCCAGCATTTTTCCTAGTTTTGCTGGATTATCTACGCCAAAACTTTTTTTTGCCACAAAACCTATCAACCTTCCACCGTACCTTATGGCCCAAAAAGCTAACATACTATTAAGTATGCTCCAGCCCCGTGGATCTAACATGTGGTCACTCGCTGTACAGTTGAAAAGTGCATTATCATTTTTTTTGATACGGCAAAATGGTCTTCTCGCGGAATCCCAAACTTTGCCCAAATAATACTCGGTTCCATCCAAAGCTATGCTTCCGTAATGCTTAGTCCCATTCAAAGCTCTGCTTCCGTAATGCTTAGTCCCATTCAAAGCTATACTTCCGTAATGCTTAGTCCCATTCAAAGCTCTGCTTCCATAATACTTCCCTTTTTCTACCAGTTGCGTAAACTTCCCCGGTTTTTCTTCTGCAAAGCTACTGATGCTTGCCATAGGCGTGCATACTGTAGCTACTGTTAAAACTGTTGCTAAAAACTTCTTCATATAGTTCTCCTCCAGATATTACTTAGTTAATTTTTTTTTGATAGAAGAATAAAATTTTTTGTCGACTATAATTTTATTTTCACTTAATATTGTACTTAATTAAAAATTAAATGTCAACTAAAATTTTTAAAAAAATTTAGTCCCTCTCAAAATGGGTACAAAAAACTCCAAAATCAATATAGACCGCCACTTTTTAAGCTTAATGATTCAAGTCCTTCACTTTTTGCACTATATCGTTTATCAAAAATTTGCCCTGCGATGATTCGCACTTTTCTGGTGTCAATTTACTGAGCCTATCCTCCTCTTCGTGAAATAAAGCTTCTAGAAAATCTTCTGCGGGGACTTCTCGCGGCTTAAATTTTTCGTAAATGCTCGGAACCCTAATATAGTACTTATACCAGATGTTAGTACCAATCGAAGAGCTGCTCTTTGCCCCTGCAAAGCACACACTTGCTTTATCTATGGGTAAATAAGTTCCTATTCCCTCCGGGCAGATTATAAAATTATAGTCTTTTGCTTTATTTAGGGTCTCTGCTATAAATATAATGGAGGCACCATAACTTCTAAATATACTCGCCTGCTCCTTATTGTAGATATCTTCATTTCTAGTAAAAACTCCGATCCGATTTGAGTATCGGATAAACTTATGTATTTCCCCTGCGTAATGCCCATCTTTATCTATAAAAAATATGCGTAATTTATTTGCGTCTATGCACGCTTTCTTCAGAATTTCCAGCGCCGCATTTATGCATAATCTGCTTTGGTACCTATTTGATTCAAACCTCTTTATATTGATATTATTGGGGATTGGGACATCTCTGCTACATAATAGCTCAAGTTTTTCATTATTAAATATTTTAGAAACTTTTTTCCAGTTTATTTTGCCGTTCTTTGTTTTAAAATATATATTTAACAATTGGATGTTATCAGGCACATTTTGCGCTTCTGTGCTTATTTTATTGATGAATAAATACTTTAACCAATTGATTTTTTTGGCATTTTCTCGCGATAATGTAACAATCATCCTATGCTCTCTTTCCTCAGCTATATAAAGATGCTAGCGACCAGACCCCAGGGCTTTTAGGATCTGATTGCTATCTATTTGCTAATTTTATTTTCCTTATCATAAAAAATGCTCGCTACGAAGCAAATCAAAAAAGCAAATACATTAGAGCCAAAATTAATCCCATGTCGCCATTTTCTTCAAAAAGTAGCAAAAGCAATACTAAGATTAAACTGCGCTCGCTATCTTTTAATAAAAAATCTAAATTGCTTATGCCAAGGTTAACTTTATCTTGCACTAAATTTTCTTTTAGCTTTAGGTCTTCGCGTTTATTTGCAAGGTTTAAATTCCCCTCTGGAAATTCTCCGGGATCGTTATAGCGCGATAGTTCTATGGATTTTTTAGCTTTTTGATGCATTTGCCTGGCTCTTTTGATAGCATCTTCTTTCATACTTTTTATATTTTCAACTTTTTCGTAAGTTTCTTTCATAAAACACCTTCATCTGATATTATCAAAACTCAAAAAAGCCCTTGTCCCTTGAGCAGTGGCAAGATTTTCATCATCTGCATCATTTTTACAGATTCATCTAATTTTGTTTGCCTTTTTTCGCTTAAGAGAGGTCGCAACGCTCCCAAAAATCTTGTGTTTCTGTCTTCTTTATTCATAGAAGATATTATTGGCATTATTTTCATAACTGTGCTTAAAGTCTCTACAGGTAATTCAGGTGAATTTTCCTCTATAGTACTGGGCTCCTGGATGCTTTTTACATCTAATGCATTTTCTTCATTTTTTAATATATCAGAAAAATTTTTTATCTTATCTACATTTTCTTTTGTTCCTATCATCTTCATTAATCTTTCTACTAGTTCATCCATTATATTTATCCCCTATGATGTCTTTCCATATTTTTTGGGCTTTGGGCGAAGATAGAAGCTTTGAAGTTATATTCTTATTATCCAATATCTTTTTTATCTTTTCTGCATCTTGCCCGCTAAGGTTATTTAAGCTCTGCGAGATATTCCCCTTCATCACAGCATCTTTCAGTTTGTCTGGATCCTGCCCTAGATATTGGGATACTTTATTTAATAAATACTCTGCGTTTTCATTTTTATTTCTTTGGTTAAAATCGCCTTCCATACAAACACCTTCTTGTAAAATAAATTTATGCGATACTTTTTAAATTTATGAAAAATAATCCCCTGCATTTTTGACCTATATAATGAGGTTTATATGGTACTAGGAGTCTCCCCTATGCACCCCAAAAAGCAAAAAAGATGTACCACAGTCACAGATTGTAGTTGCTTTGCGGCCGAGCCATTCTGCTAGTGAAGCTGCTGTATTAATGTATGAAAACGGCGTAGGATCTGTTCCTAGCCGTTATACTATAAATTATTCTTATAATATTTCCCGTGCTTAATAAACTTACGCTTTTTACTTGATTTTTCTGTATCTATAGGAAACTCGCCACTTTTTTTATTCATAAAAAGTACAAATAAAATAATACCAACACCGACTAAAATACAAATCCAAGCTATCACTCCGGCGAAAAGGCTGACAGAGCTTTTATTTTTTGATTCTGTGACAGTGATCACTTCAGGCAGCTCGATTTCTTCTTCTTTTACTTCCGGCAAATCTTTAGGTTTAGATTCTGAAGAAGGTTCTAAATCTGCCTCCCAGCTAAAAGCTTGCGGGTACGTAGCTACAAAATTGCCGGCATCTTTAGCCTTTTCTTTATTTTCCTTTTTGGGTACCTCTTTTTCCTCAAAGTTCTGTTGTGGTTGCTCGTCTCCCGCCGGAGGTTGCGGTTCTGGCTTCTTTTGTATATTGCTTTGCGTAGGTGGAGGAGTGCTATTGGTGGCTTTACTGGTTTCT
>JAFVAZ010000037.1 GCA_017480265.1 Clostridia bacterium | reverse complement strand
TTGCGTCTTAGATTACAGAGATGAAAAAGGAGCGAGAAAGCTTAAGTGGATTAGTACCGGGCTTGAAGAGAAAGGCAACAAGCGTAAAGCTACAGAGATGCTAAACAAAATAATAATGGAATATGAGCAAAAAGAGCCTCAAACTAAAACCATTGAGGGGACAAGCCAACGCGATATCTTATTTACAGACTACATGAAAAATTGGCTGGAACGTAAAAAAGGTAAAGTTGAAAAAACTACTTGGGATGGATACTATATGATAATTTACAAACATTTTATCCCATATTTTAAGCCTCAAAAATTGCAGTTGAATGCGATAAAACCAAAACATGTTATAGATTATTATGAATTCAAGTTTCGTTTAGGTAGAGCAGATAATAAAGCTGGACTTTCTTTAGGATCGGTAAAAAAACACAGTGTGCTATTGAAAGGTATATTAAACCAAGCATATGTAGAAGAACTGATAGATAGAAACCCTGCGTTTAAGATCCCTCTTCCTAAAAGGGAAAGTACTGAAACAAAAGCAAAATTTTTAACTGCAAAAGAAGCGAATAAAATATTAAAAATTTTTTCTGGGAATAAGCTTTTACCCATAGTATATTTAACACTATATTATGGACTACGCCGCGGAGAAGTAATTGGTTTAAAATGGTCAGCTATTGATTTTAAAAATAATAAATTGAAAATAAACCATATAATAACTCAAAGTTTAAGTGGTGTTGAAGCTAAAGATAAGACAAAAACGGCTGCAGGGAAAAGAGAATATACTTTATTGCCGGAGATTAAAGAAATTCTTTTAAAAGTAAAAGAAGAGCAAAAAAATTATAAAAAAATCTTAAAGAAAGGCTTTAATAACTCTGATTACGTTTTTACGTGGCCTGATGGGAAACCATATAAACCAGATTACATAACTAAAGAATTCCCAAAAGTCTTAGCGAAAAATAATTTCCCAAAAATGCGTTTCCATGATTTACGGCATAGTTGTGCAAGTATTTTGTACGACAAGAAGTGGGAACTAAAGGATATTCAAACATGGCTCGGACATGCCAATATTCAAACTACTGCTAACATTTATACTCATGTTTCAAAAAATAGAAAAGAAATTCTCGCTAAAGATTTAGAGCATACTTTTTCTATTTAGAGTAAAAAATGATAAAAAATTAAGAATTACTTAAACACTGCTAAGCCAGCAACCATGCGGCTTGCAAGAGTTTAACTAATAGTTAATTTTACCGCATTGTATACTTATTTTTATTTATCATTTTCTAGCTCTTTTGACTATTCTTATTTGTGCGGTGTTGCCTTTATTTAATCTTTAATATATTGAACAAGATATTTTATCATTGAATATATTAAATTAGAAATCAAAGAATTATTTGATTTACTTTTATTTAGGAGTGTTTTTGTGAATAGGGATAATTATAGAGGTTTTTCTATAAGAAATGAAATATCAAAATTTCCAGACGATACTGTAGTAGCAATGGCCTATGTACCTTATCAAAATCCTACAGTGATTTATAACGTAGAGCAAGGACTTAATAAAGGGACACTTTTCCCATGTCTAGATAAACCTTTTTTAGGTTGCAAAGGTGGTAGGTCCTGCAATGAACAATAGAGCAAATTTATTAGAGAAAATATCAAAATTAGATTTTGCTACAATAGAACTGCACTTATATTTAGATACTCATCCTGATGATTCTGCTGCACAAAGCAAACTTAACGAATATAAAGCACAATTGCAGAATTTAACTAATGAATATGTTTCTAAATATGGTCCCATCAGTGCCAAAGACAAAAACGCAGATGGCTGGGATTGGATAGCAGACCCTTGGCCTTGGGATAGAAATTGTATGGAGGGAAATAGATAAATGTGGGTTTATGAGAAAAAATTAGAATATCCTGTAAATATAAAAAATACAAATGCTAAATTAGCACAAATGATTATCAGTCAATATGGTGGCCCCGATGGTGAATTAGGCGCATCATTGAGATATTTAAGCCAAAGATATTCAATGCCTTATCCTGAACTAAAAGCTATTTTGACAGATATAGGCACCGAAGAATTAGCACATTTAGAAATGATTGGAGCCATTGTATATCAGTTGACTAAAGATTTATCTCCAGAAGAAATAAAAAAATATGGATTCGATGCATACTTTGTAGACCACACCACGGGAATATACCCTAGTTCTGCTGCCGGAGTGCCGTTCACAGCAGCTTATATCCAATCTAAGGGAGACGTAATAACAGATTTGCACGAAGATTTAGCTGCGGAACAAAAAGCCAGAACAACTTATGACAATATTTTACGTTTTTGCGATGATCCAGATGTAATAGATCCTATTCGTTTCTTAAGAGAACGTGAAATTGTGCATTATCAAAGATTCGGTGAAGGTTTAAGGATAGCTACAGATAAACTTGACAGTCAAAACTTTTATGCATTTAATCCTTCTTTTGATAAGAAATGTTGTCGATAATATATTTTTATTCGTATATATCACCGATCAAGCTAAAAATATGGCTTGATCGGTTTTTATGCGCATTACATCGGCTTTTTTGACGAAGGGTTGTAATACAGAATTTTCTTACACCAAGACCTACACTGATAAATTTATATATAATTGTATCTTAATCGATCTTTATACCATAATCACTTCTGTCAGCGAGCCAAAGTTTAAATTTACAAGCTTGCAATATAACCCTAAAAATTTAATCCTTCTCCGTGCTCAAAACTGTATTTTGTAAACAAATAATACTATTCAAAGCATGAGTAAACCAACTTACCTCTAAAACCCATGCTCATATGTATATAGCTTTATCAAAACTCATTTTTTACATTCGTCCTTAGTTTCCTTTTGCAGGTCTTTATTAACATAATTTCGCTTTTTGTTTTTTTCCCTCTAGCAAAAAAACTTACTCTCATATCACAACTGAACATGTAATAAAACTAGTCCTATGTAATGTAAATATTTTTGTATATACTTGTATAACAAAGCTTTTCGTCGCTTTTCGTCTCTAGATAATTTGGGGAGAAATATCCCTTTTTTTTCTAAATTCTGCTGAACTTTGATAACTAGATCTATTGATTTTTCATGGTTTATATTCCCAAAACATTTACGAATTAGCTTGTATGCAGGCGAAACTTTATAATTAAAATTACCTAATAGTTCTGCTGCTCTTTGTGCATCTGCTCCTCTTATTTCTCCGCGAACTTTCTGCGGTAGAATAGAAAGTTCATCGTTAGAATCACTTTGATTAGGAAGTATAGGAATATCTGCACCATCCTGCGATAATTTATTAGGCATACTTGAAAGTGTTGATGGCTGAGGTACTACATGAGAATCCATTTCCTTAAGTGCCTTTGGTAGTTCAGGAATATCATGAACCACCAAGCTTCTTCCAAAATTCGGTGCCATATCTAATATGCTCGGTAATGCAGAGTGGGGTGATGTTGTTTCCAGACTTTTACTAGGTAAGCATGCTCCAGCGAACACGCTAAGGCAAGAGATGCCAATAATTGAAAACACTAAAACACTCAATATAAATTTCTTCATTTTTGATTTCTCCTTTAAACTCTTATTATATCTATTATACCATTTTCAAGATAGCAGTCAAGGGGAAAAGAAGCAAAAAGTATTTTTATTATATCCAATTTTTTACAATGTTGTGCGCAGATACATACTTAAAAAACAACATGAGCTACTTTTTTATTATGTATTAATAAAAATATATGTATTCTGGGCATTAAATTAATTTATAAAATATTAATTTTCATAAAAATATTAAAAAGTGTAATATTAATATGATTAGATATTAATTAAAATAGATAGGACCTTTATTTATAGGTCTTGATCCATTTTTAGTTGCACATTCACATTGATTTTAAATTATTTATAAATTTGATTGCTATTTTTATATTTTTATGATATAATGATATTTATAATAAATAAAGGAGTTGGTATTATGGTAAATTCAAATGTAAAAAAACTTTATGAGTTACTTTTAAACGACGAAAAGCTTAGAGAAAATTTGCAAAATAAAGCATCTAAAATTTCGTCTGCAGATGATTTTAATTCTTTTTTGGAAAATGAGATTATCCCTTTGGCTAAGGAAAGGCACTTAGATATTTCCAAAAAAGACATACTCGAC
>JAFVAZ010000036.1 GCA_017480265.1 Clostridia bacterium | reverse complement strand
TCTTTTTTTCCATATGGTAAAATTAAATCATAGACTATTTTTCTTATTTAGAACATTGGTGTCTACCATTTGGTCTACCATGTTGCCTTAAAAATCGCTTTCTTTTTTCTATATGGTAAAATTAAACCTTGCAACTGTTTTTTTAACACTGTGATTTCGTGTCTAGCATTTGTCTACCAAATTTTCAAAAAACGTGATTTTTAAAGAATTTGATGGTTGACATATTTCCCACTTTTTAGCTCGAAAACCCTTGTGTCAATTGGGATTGTTTGGTTTATTTTAATTTTTAATGTACTAATATCTTGTTACCTAGTGAAATAGCCGAAATCAATCGCTTAATTTTATAAATTCTATATTTTTTAAAGGACAAACTAAAATATTCCCTGTTTGGTTTTTTCCCAATAAGATATAATCTTCGCCAACGGCTAAGATTGTGCCTGTTTTATCTATGGTATTATTACCTACTAAGATTTCTATGGTTGCTAATTTGTTAGTCTGAGTGCTTAAAAATTCTTTTATGTTTCTGAATTGACCGTCTTTGAAATTTATCACGTCCCCAGTTAGTATATTTTTTTCGTTTTCATTATTTAAAAGCTCTCTATCTGCAATGTCTAGTTCCCTTTCGCTTTGAATTTCTGCCAATTTTTTATCATCTACATTGTCTAAAAAATCGTACCCCAACATCTCTGTTAAATTATCGTCTACTTTATCTATATCATTTTCTATTCTCTGTCCGTCTAAATTGTAAATATCGGATAAGTCAAAAAAATTGTTGCTATTATTCATTAAACCAACTGCCTCCAAATAAGCTATTGGGAGTTATCCCGATTATAAAATATGAAGGTTACGTTAATTTGGATACATAAATTAAAAAAACGATAACTTAAAAACTTTAAACCGAAAAGGCAGCAAAAAATAACTCCCTTATGTGATTTAATAAGGGAGTTAATCAACATACACTAAAAGCTGTAACTTTTAGCCGCTATGTAGAAATATATATATTTAAATTATTTGAAGTGCTTGCCTTTGTAGTTACTTTTATAAACTTTTACTTGGCTATTTTTTTCGTCGGCTTTTCTTTTCGCCATAAATAAATACAGAAAAAATGCAACTCCAATAATCCCTAAAGTAATAAGTACGATTCCGGAAATTTTTAAATACATGCAATCGTATTCTGTATAATCCAGTGAGCTATTTTGGATAAGTTGAAATCCTTCTCCTTTAGATTTATCATCTACTACGATTTCTAAATTATTATCTGATGTGGAATTTTTATTTTTTTCTTCAACTTCCTGTGTAGCTATCGGCATGGTTTTGCTGCCTGTTTGCACCGGTTGCGCAGACTGCAATGCATTATTTGCTGCAGTTGTCAGTATATTGTTTATTTTCGATTTTTTGTTATTATTTTCTGGCTTATTTTTCTTTTTGGGATCAATTTTTTTATCAGTAACCTTAGTGGCATTTGTTTTTGAGGATGAGGTTGAATCTTTTTTTTTCTTTTCTTTTGAATTTTCCTTTTCGTCAGATTTTTCTGTTTTTTTGTCGGAGGTAGATTTTCCTTTAGGCGATGATACCGTAATTGCGGCTTTGTTTTGGTGGGCAGTACCTTTTGCAGTAGGTGCTGCCTCTAACGTAGGTATGAAAGCTATAGATAAATACAAGCTAAAGATAAGTATAAAAGCTATATGAAATTTTCTCATCAAATAAATCCTCCATTTTGAAAATAAAAATATTTATTTTTTCCTTTATAAAAATATGATCAACCCAAGCCTATCTATAATGATAGCACACACTTTCAAAAAAAGCCAATATGTTTTTTTATGAGATAAAATTTTTAAATTTCACGGAAGTGTTGCTCTCTATAGAGCAAAAAAAGCGTTTTTTGGAGTATTATTAAGAAGACTTATAGATACCATAAAGATAAAAAACTTACCCGCGACGACAAAAATATAAGGAGGAGCAAATGAATAACGAGGGAAAAAAGAGGCTTACCCAAAAGGAAAAGCAGTTTTGCTTTTTCTATGTAAATACTGGGAACATTGAAGAGTCAGCATATAAAGCCGGATATGGGAAAAAAGCGAAGAAATATGGAAGCAAACTAATAAGACGTGAGGAGATAAACTTAGAGATTGAAAAACTCTACGAACAAAAAAAGAAAAACCTTTTGTATATGGCTTGTAGCGGATATGAGAGGTTAGCTTTTGGGAATATCACTGATGCTATTAAATTAGTCTTTGCTGGGAATATAGACCTATTGAAGATTGACGAAATGGATTTCTTCAATGTTTCTGAGATAAAGAAACTAAAAGATGGCGCTATGGAGGTTAAATTTTTCGATAGAATAAAAGCCTTAGAAAAACTACAGCAGATGAATTTCTCTGATCAAAAACAAGCTTTGTCATTTTATAACGCTATAGAACGAGGGACAAATATTTTCTCTGAAAATCCCGAATGATAAGAGGTGAAAGATTCTTTGGAATTTAAAGAATTTTCTCCAAAACAAATAAAAGTTTTGACTTGGTGGCACAATAACAGTCCTTATAGAAATTACGATGCCTTAATCTGTGACGGTGCCGTAAGAAGTGGGAAAACCTTGTGTATGGGCTTATCGTTTGTAGCATGGGCTTTTTATCAATTTAAAGATTCTAGCTTTGCCATATGCGGGAAAACCATACGGTCTATCAAGCGTAATTTTATTACCCCCATTTTACCGGTTTTGAATAAGCTTGGTTTTGAATGCAAGTATAAAATATCAGAAAATTTGATCGAAATTATAAACTGTGACAGGCACAATAAATTTTATCTCTTTGGTGGAAAAGATGAGTCTTCTGCTTCATTGATACAAGGAATGACTTTGGCCGGGGTTTTGTTTGATGAGGTTGCATTGATGCCTAAATCTTTCGTGGAACAAGCTTTGGCTAGGTGCTCCAGAGAGCGTTCAAAATTTTGGTTTAACTGCAACCCTCAATATCCTCAACATTGGTTTTATCAAGAGTGGATCTCGAATGCTAAAAGTAAAAATGCCTACTACATTCACTTTACTATGAAGGATAATCCTTCTATATCTGAAAACATCCGGAAGCGATATGAAAAGTTATACTCAGGGACATTTTATGAAAGGTTTATAGAAGGCAAATGGGTAGCCGCTCATGGATTAGTTTACCCGGAAATGTCAGATCTTACGGCTTTTTGCGATATCCCAGAAGTTATATTCGAAAAGTACTACATTTCTTGCGACTACGGAACGGTAAACCCCGCTTCGTTTGGTCTATGGGGGAAATATAACGGAGAATTCTTTAGGTTCAAAGAATACTACTACGATTCAAGAAAAATGGGAGCACAAAAAACAGATGAAGAGTATTACAAAGCTTTGTGCGACTTAGCCGGGGGATTCAAGATAGAAAAGATCACGGTAGATCCTTCCGCTGCGAGCTTTATTACATTGATCCAAAAATATGGGGAATTCTCTGTAATACCTGCTAAGAATAACGTTGCAGATGGGATAAGGCAAGTCTCCACTGAGCTTAAAAATAAGAATATCCATATTTGTAATACTTGCAAAGATTCTATGAGAGAATTTGGCCTATATAGATGGGAAGACTCTATGAGCAAAGATGTACCAGTGAAGGAAAATGACCACGCAATGGATGATATCCGATATTTTGTAACTACGTTGATGGAAAAAGACGAAGAAGATAATTTTTTCGTTTTTTCTGCTAATAGGTTTTAGTTCTTCTGCCTTGGTTCTTTTGGACCGCAAGATTTAGATACTTGCAGCAAAAGGGCAGCAGACAGTAGAGCAAAAATAAAAATAAGGAGTGAAAAACATATTGAAAATTTTTAAGAAAAAAGCACCGGAGCCAATCATCCCCGTTAAAGCTATAGACTCCATACAGACTTCGCACCCATTCAGAGAGATAAAGGCTTATTCGCCAAACTGCAAAAACGAGATGAGGCTTTATTCACTACTAAGGGAGGCCGTACCTATAATCGACGCTGCTATTAATAAAACGGTAAGATTAGCGGGAGGGTTCCAAGTGATATGCACAGACGAAGAGATACAAAAAGATATAAATAAATTTTTAGCTAATATAAAAGTAAATGCTTCGTCTGTTGGTGCAGAATCGTTTTTATCTATTTACCTTGACCAGCTCTTGACCTTTGGGACTTCTGTTGGAGAAATTGTATTGAATGCAGATGGGAGCGATATCTCGGCACTTTACAACGCTTCACTTAAGGATATAGAACTTGCTTTAGACAAAAATCCACTAAACTTGAAAATATATAGAAAAGAAAAAAATAAACTCGTACCCCTTGAGTTTCCGGAGCTTGTATTGGTTTCTTCTTTAAATGCAGAACCTGGAAAAGCTTATGGCACTTCAATACTGAAGGGCTTACCGTTTATAAGCGGTATTTTACTTACGATATACAATACTCTAGGGGTGAACTGGGATAGAGTCGGAAACCTTCGGTTTGCAGTGACATACAAACCAAGCTCTGACGCGGGAGAAAAAGCTTATGCAAAAGAAAGAGCGATGCAAGTAGCGAAAGAATGGCAAAAAACCATGAGCCCAAACTCTGGAGTAAGCGATTTTATCTCAGTTGGCGACGTCAGCATCAAGGTAATAGGTGCTGATAACCAAATCTTGGACAGCCAGATCCCAGTAAAGCAAATGCTTGAGCAAATTGTTGCCAAGCTATCGATCCCACCATTTTTATTGGGGTTATCTTGGTCTACTACCGAGAAAATGTCTGCCCAACAAGCTGATATCTTGACAAGTGAACTTGAATACTACCGCAGAATCTTAAGCTCTGTGATTACCAAAGTGTGTAATTTATGGCTCAAAGTTCATGGTTGCTTTACAGATTTTGAGATAATCTGGGATAATATCAATTTGCAAGACGAAGTAGAGCTCGCAAATGCAAGGTTAACTAGGGCAAAAGCCATTGAAATAGAAAAAAGATTGGAGATATAAAACATGAAAGATGGGTACATTGTAAAAGATGTGACTTATGGCAAACCAACGGAATCTGAACTTGAATTAATAAACTTACACACTAGGCGAGAATATAGTGCAGATGAAGTTTATGTTTTCTCGGTTATATTGTGTGATAATGAAATTGACCGGGAGTATGAAAGATTTACAAAGGATGCTCTTATTAAATTATCTGAGCTCTTTGTAGGCAAAACCGGGATACTTGACCATAATATGAAAAGCGAAAACCAAACCGCTAGGATATTTTCTTGTGAAGTAGAGGAAGTCCCCAATAAATTAACATCTATAGGTGAGCAATACTATAGGCTAAAGGCCCGCGCATATATGCCGAGAATTTCAAAGAATAATGACTTTATATCTGAGATAGATTCCGGCATAAAAAAAGAAATCAGTGTGGGTTGTGCAGTAGGGAAAATACGGTGTTCGATTTGTGGAGAAAATATGAAATCTCTACACTGCGAACACATAAAAGGCAAAAAATATAATGGTGAAGTTTGTCATTATATCTTAGAGGAGCCATTAGATGCTTACGAATGGTCCTTTGTGGCGGTACCTGCGCAAAAAGAAGCTAAAGTCATCAAAGCGCTGGACCTAGAATTGAAAGGAGGTGAAGATAATATGGAAGATGTAATTAAGATGTTGTATACTGACGCGCCTATCTCTATATCAAAAAGTCAGGCTAAAGACTTAACAAAGTTTATAGATACTTTGAAAGAGCAAGCTGAAGACGGAAAAACATATAAAGAGGATATGCGCAAAGAAGTTTTAAAATATTGTTCTTTAGTTGAGCCGGAGATCGATATTAAGGTAATGGATGCGGTAACTAAAAAAATGAATCTAAACGAGCTTAAATCCTTTAAAACAGCATTCATGAGTAAAGTTAACCGGGATTTCCCGGTGAAACCTCAGCTTTTACCTTATGAAAAAGAAAAAAAGAAAAACAAAATAAATGAATTTAAAATCTAAAAAATCGTAGGCTCAATTATCGTAAAGACAGTGAATAAAAAAATACATTAATTTATGAAAATTTAGGAGGAAAACAAAATGGCATTTTATGATTCTTTAAAATTAGAAAAAGGCATGTACAATGTAAACTTTACAAGGGCGCTGGAGGCTTTGGATCCTTCAGAAAATTACGAAGGAACAGAATTAGCGGGGCTTGACGCCTATGAACGCCAGCTGAAAAGATTTGATATAAAAGTAAAGGGGCAAAATTCCGATATAATTGAGAAATTTTTCCAAAATTCTGATTCAGCGGTACTCTTCCCGGAATACATAAAGAGAGCTGTAGAGCAAGGCATGATAAGCGCAAGTGTTTTGCCTTCAATAGTAGCTACTCTTACTAAGGTTGACACCAAAGATTATAGACCTATAGCGCTAGCTACAGAAGAAGGAAGCGATAGCCAAACCATCGAAGGAGCAAGCCTGCCAGAGACGGTTATAAGCAATCAATCCAACTTAATATCAATGAAAAAGCGCGGTAGAGTGATCTCTTCTTCTTATGAAGCTATGCGGCTTAGCCGTTTGGATCTTTTTTCCGTTACGCTTCGGCAGATCGGTGCGGAGATCGCAAGGATGCAGCTGGGAGACGCTGTTAGTGTATTAGTAAATGGAGACGGAAACTCAAACCCTGCAGGTCAAACAGATCCGGTATCTGAATCTGGTATTGCGTATGCTGATTTGCTGGCTCTGTGGGCAGATTTAGCTCCGTTTGAATTAAACACTATCTTAGCTAATACTTCTACGATGCAAGCGGTATTATCGTTGGCAGAGATGAAAGACGCTGCTGCGGGACTAGACTTCCAAGGCACAGGCAAGATGATCACCCCTCTGGGAGCAAATTTGCTAAGGGCAGATAGTGTTGCAGATAAGGTATTGATCGGATTTGACAAAAACTGCGCTCTAGAAATGGTACAAGCAGGCGATATAATAATAGATTACGATAGGTTGATTGATAAACAACTCGAGAGAACCACTATCAGCAGTATAGTAGGCTTTGCAAAAATATTCCCTAATGCTGCTAAAACTTTAACTTATGAAGCTTAAAATTTGAATATATAATCGTACCTATAAAAGCAACGGCAGATTTCTCCGAAGCTTTTTATAGGTACGTAATTATATTAATTTTTAGAAAATAAAAATGGGAGGAGCGATTTTTTTGGCCGTTGCAGATATAGAAAAAAGATTTTCTGTGCTTTCCGGGTTAAGCCTTGCAGAGGTTAGTGTAAATTTTGATGAGATTATAACCGAAGCTACAGCAGAGATAGAAAGCAAGTTAAGAGAATCTGTAGATAAAGACGCAGAGAGAGTTAGATTAGATACAGCCATCGCGGCACTGAGCTTTTATAAATACGCCTTATATAATACACAAGACTGCGAGATGGAGTCTTTTGCTGCAGGCGATGTATCAATAAAGCATAGTAGCAGGGCTCTACTAGATAGAGCGTCTAGAATTTGGCAGGAGGCTCACAATAGCATTTGCGACTTATTGATAGATGAAAATTTTTTGTTTAAAAGAATTGCTGAGTGCTAATAAAACCCCTTAAAAAATAAAACCGGAGGTGTGATATAAAATATTTGCTTTGATGAGTTTAGACTTTACTCTGCTCCTATGAGCAAAAAGCAAATAGAATGACAGCTATGACAAGTAAATATGTAGATATGATGATAGAAAAATACGGCGAAAGTGTAACTATTCAAGCGCCAGACATGGTAAGCCAAACAACAAAAGCAATTATTCAACCTTTAAGGAAAAAAGGTGGATCATATTATGCAGATGCAGGGTCTGACCTTGGTATAATAGACGATTCGTGCTTTTTATACATAGGGAAAAAAGACGTACGGTTAGATTTGTATCCATTTGGGACAACCGTCATCGCTGAAAGCGAAAAGTACGTACTAAAGAAAGCTCATAAAGTAAACGTAGGCGAAAACATTGTGCATATATGGGGGATCATACAAAGATATAACGGAGAGGATGGATAAAACCAATGGATTCATTTAGCGATATTGTAGATACAATTAAGGAGTATTTATCTGAATCGGATGAATTTAAAGATGTTATTTTTTTAATTTCATCGCCAGCTTTAAAAGTACCCAACCCGATGGACAAGATACATGTATCGTTGGGGATAAAGAAAATCGAGATTTCTCAAGGTGCTTTTTCAGGTTATTTGGGGTTATTAGAAGAAAATGAGCTCTATGGAGACTTGAATGATATCGATGTAAGCATGAAAATATATGTACCTATGAATATGGACGGAGAAAACTGCTATGATATTTTTTCTAAGACCTATGGAGTATTACTTGAGAAAGATAATACCTTTAATATACAGTCGATAAAGTGCGAAAAAATAGAATTCGATAATAAGTTCTCTGCTTATACGATGGAATGTGAAATAAAAATCTCTATGCTAATAGGACATGATGGCATGGAATTTTAATACAACTGGAAAAGTGGTGGTCAAGATTATTATTATACCAAAAGTGAAAGATGTGTATATTAAGTATAATGATGAGAAAATAGCAAATGTCCAGAGTTTTAAGGTTAAAGCGACCCAAGAATTAAACCGGATAGAGGCTTTCTTAGAAGAAGAACCAGTAGCTGTGATTTTGGGCAAAAAGAAATACGTTATTGATATTTCAAAGATTTATTTGAATACAGCAGTTGTCTCGGGAAGTATAAACCTTTATAACATGAAAAACTTTAGCATATTCGTTTCGTACCCCGACAAATCTACAGAATATCTAAACTGCAACTGGGTTAATATTGAAGAAAATGTAGATTTTGAAAATATTATAGAAAAAGCGGAGATCATCGCAAAAGACAGAGTAGAACTATTGGAGGGTGAAGAATATGCCAGAAGATAACATAATTGATTCTGATTTTGGTGACATGGAAATTAGCGAACCATCTGATGAGATGGATAGTATGCTGATAGAATCAATCTGCGAAAAGCTTGAAAAAGACTCTAGGCGATACAAAAGATATCTTGGTAATGACGGGAAGGCGGCATTAGGATGATATATAGTACAATGCAATACAAAGATTATGTTTGGGCACATAATCCTAAATCGATAAATATTTTATCTAGCAGAGACATCAAAGAAGCCCTCATTCCGTATTGCGGAAATGAATTTCAAGATTATGGGATGGAGAAAAGAATAGTCAAGGGTATTGGTGAATTCTACGGAGAAAACTGTTTGGAGCAATATAAAGTACTGGTTGATTTATTTAATAAAAAAGGTACCGGATATTTAAGCTTGCCTAATGTCCCTCCGTTTTTAGCTATATTTAAATCGCTAAGATTGGAAGGCAACGCCAAACCCAACATTTTAAGTTATTCGTTCGAATTCTGGGAATATTTGAAGAAAGAGACAGAGAGCAAAAGTCTTTTGACAAATTTCCACGTGGTGACTCAAGGGCAAAATCTATGGGATATATCCTTTTTGTATGGTATCAAAGTAGAGGACCTACTGGATATCAATAAAAATATAAAGAATCCAAATAACCTAATACTTGGGGAGAAGGTGTATCTAGAGTGATTTTTGTGGCAACTTCTGTAGATGAAGAAAGTATCTCACTGCAATCTCCGGCAAAAGTAGAGGTCAATAAATCCCTGGATGCTCCGGCTGATGACCTAGAAGTTACTTTTTTTATTGACTCTACAATACCGGAGATCAAAAGCATAAAGGCGTATAATGGTAAAGATTTAGTATTTGATGGGATAGTGGACGTGCAAGAATACAAGAGGAATATTAAGGGAACTTTTTTGAATTTGGTTGCGCGGAGTAAAGCCGCCCTTCTGCTAGATAACGAAGCTTGTCCGCAGATATACTACACTCCTTCTTTATTCACTATATTTAATAGACACGTTAAACCGTATGGATTTTCTAAATTCATAGGTGACGACAGATCTTTTTCGGCAGAATTTGTAGTAAATAAAGGCACCAGCGAATGGGAAGTTTTGGAGGATTTCTGCTTAGATTATTTGAAAATCAAGCCTAAAATCACAGTAGATGGAGTAGTTGATGTAAGCGGCGAAAGCAAAAATAGCTGTTTACTTTTCTCCAATACGGCAAATGATGGCATAAAGTACAGCGCTATTACTCTCTCCGATAAACGGTATAAATTGTATTCTGAAATTTATGCAAAGGAGAGCGAAAAAGGGAACTATACTTTGGAAGTAAAAAGTGACGCTGCTAAAAAAAGAGGGATCCAGAGGGTGCGATACTTGAACCTTTCTAACGGAGTGAAGTCTTCTTTGGCGTATGCAGAAGCTATGATAAAATCCGCAGAAAAAAGTACATACGAAATAAACCTTTCGTGCCCTCAAAAAATCTCGGCAGAAGTAGGATACCTGGCAACCTTAGATGAGCCTTTGGTAGATAAACTAGATAATCTGTTTATTTATAAAGTCAAATATATTTTGGATGCAAACCTTGAAAGAACAATTATTACGCTACGTAAGGAGGGAAGGTAGATGTGGGTTTCAAAAGAAATTGTCTCGGCAGAAAGCGGAAAAAATAGGACTTTCTTTGGCAAGGTAACAGATGCTGACGGAGCAAATTTGACTGTGCAAACGGAAATAGAAAACCGTAATCCTAAAATCATCTGTCCGCATGGAGTAGTATCTATCCCGGAGGTAGGCGCTAAGGTCGTGGTAACTAATGTTGAAGATGAGTTTGTAATATCCGGAGCAGTGCAAGAAAACACTTCTCTGGAACCTGGCGAGTTGATGCTTTACTCAGCGGGTGGAGCTAGCATCATCTTGAAAAATGACGGCAAAGTCCTGATAAACGGCAATGAGTATATTCCGTGATTTTGCCTTTTGTAGGGTGGTGTAGGATAGCCCCAAAGAAGCGGCAACCCCACTACTTGGCTAAAAAATAAAGTGAAGATAAAACCTAACGTAAAGGATGTGCAAAAATGGACACAGCTTTGTATGATGGCGATTTTTTATTGGATAATAGAAATAGACTGGTTACAATTTCTGGATTAGATGAAATTTTGCAAAGGATATTTATAATACTAAATGTAAAAAAAGGTAGTTTTTGCTATGATAGAGATTTTGGTAGCGAAATTTATAAATTAAGGAACTACAATGAGCATATAGCGCAAAGAGCTAAAATGTTAGTAGAACACGCATTGTATAACTTGGATAATGTACAAGTAGATAGCGTAACGGTAGATGGCGATATAGAAGACGACGAGATAGATCTCACGCTTCACCTTATTATAAATGGCTACAGGAGAGATTTGGAGGTGAAAATTTAATGAAAACTTACGAAGATATATTATCAACTATGCAAGAAGAGTTTACAACTTTAGCTGGATTTAGCCCAGATGATGCTTCAGATATTGGCATTAGATTGAAAGTTTTGGCAGGGGAAATTTTTGCCCTGGATGCAAATATAGAGTGGCTCAAAAATCAAATGTTTGCACAGACAGCTACGGGAGAATATTTAGATTTGCATGCAAATGAAAGAGGCCTAGAAAGAAAAGCGGCCAACAAGGCAAAGGGAGTCTTAACTTTCTCACGTACTACTGCGCTAGACTACGATGTTGAGATCCCGCAAGGTACGGTCTGCAGTCTAAGCGGAGGAGAAGGAATCCGCTACGTGACAACTCAAGAGGCTACCTTGGCAGCAGGGGATCTTTCGGTACAAGTAGCGGCTGAATCTGAGTCTGGTGGCAACGATAAAAACACCGGTGCAAATACTATAGTTGTGATGGTAACTCCGCCTGTAGGGGTGGCTTCTGTGACTAATGAGAGTGCCTTCACTGGTGGGTATGATGCAGAAAATGATGATACCTTAAGAGAAAGAATACTGGAAAGCTACAGGAATATCTCTAATGGAAGCAACTCGGCTTTTTATAAAGAAGAAGTCTTGAAATATGACGGCGTACACTCTGCTAGTGTGATCCCTACAGCTAGAGGGACCGGCACTGTGGATATATATATTGCAGCCAAAGGCGCAGTAGCCAGTGAAAGCTTGATAAGCACAATCCAAGAAGATATTTCAAATCTAAGAGAGATTAACTTGGATATCTTAATAAAGTCCCCTACATTGATCAATGTGGATGTGATACTCAGGATAACGGTTAAGTCGGGGTATTTATTTAATGAAGTGCGGTCAGAGTGTGTAAATGTTATAAATGATTTTTTCGAAAATTTATCCATAGGTGAGCAAGTTATCTTTGCTGCTATCGGACAAAAAATCTTTGAAGTAGAGGGAATCAAAAATTATTCTTTTGACTTAGGGTCCGACATAGATCAGATAGTAAATAATGACGAACTGGCCGTGCTGGGAACATTGTCTATATCAGAAAGCTAGGTGAATAAATGAATATAATAGAATCAATGATAGAGAAATTATCTGTATTTGCAGTATATAATTTAGAAAAAGAAAATAGCTTGGTTTTAGCTGAATTGAACGCATATAAAAAAGGCTTAGATATGATAAAAGAAAACCTGGATGAATTAGAGAGAGAATGCTTTCTATCTACAGCACAGAGCTATGGGCTTGATATACGAGAGAGGGCGTTTACTTCCAAGAAAGATGATCTTCCCTTTGAAGAACGGCGCGAAATGCTAAAATACAGATACTCCATTACTTCAAATGATTTTAATAAAACCCATATTGAAAAAGCCTTGATCTCCGCCGGAATCAGGTGCTATATTATCGAAAACCCAAAAAGGCAGAGCATTTATATCAATTGTCTGGAAAGGTTCGATACTACTTTACCTCAAGTAGAATCGCAAAAATTAGCTGAAAAATTTTTGCCTGCTCATTTAAGCTATGAGTTCGATTTTAGACCGCTTCAATGGCGTGAAATTGAACTTAAAGACCTTACATTTCAGCAAATAGATAATTTTAATTTAACCTGGGACGAAATCGATAATTACCAGGAAGACTAATAAAATAAAAAATAAGGGAGTGCAAATATGCCTACAGGAAATAAAACAACAAATCTTCAATTAAATAGTTGGCTATCTACAGATAAGCCAAAAAGAGAAGACTTTGTAAATGATAATACAATCATAGACACTATATTGGGGAACCATATCAATAATAGCGGAATCCACGTTACAGAAGAGTTGATAGACTCTTTGAGCAATAAATTCGTACTAGGCTCAATCGTAGGGAATGGTCAAGCAAGCAAAGTGACCACGCTTGCCTTTACGCCTAAATTCTTTATAGTATATTTAATTAACCAGCCGCCCATTAAATATGACTCTACTAATGGATATTATTTATATAACTTCGCTATTGGAAGCAGCACATATGGCTCCACTAAAGGGATGACGATAAACGGAGCAAATGTGACTTTGAGCCAATCAACGGAGACACCATCAGATGGAGTATTTTTAAATTTAAATGTAAATTACGGGCAATACATTTACTTCGCGATGAAACCATAATGTACATAAAGGTTAAATATTTTGGCAATAAGATCCACACTCAACAGAGTTGCTGGATCTTTATTTCTGTATACTTGCAATCGCAAAAAAGGCCCCCCAGCTATGCTGGAGGGTCTTATCTTACAAAAAAGAGTTCGAGGTAAACAAATTATTAAACTCTTATTATTAAACTAGTTTAACTAAAATGAATTAAGCGGTTTTGTTTTTTACAAAAACATTTTTTACTGATTTAGCAATTGCCTGAGCGCACTCTTTTATTACATTTCTAAAAATAACAACTAATGTTGCGGCGCATGAAGCAATTACTATTTTTTTATTGTTATAGCAGAAACTTTTTAAGAAATTTAGAAGGCCCTTCTTTTCTCCGTTACTTGATCCATCATCCTCGGCTTCTTTTCCCGCTCCTGTACCTTCGCCAGTTCCTGTACTTTCGCCAGTTCCTGTACTTTCGCCAGTTCCTGTACTTTCGCCAGTTCCTGTACTTTCGCCAGTTCCTGTACTTTCGCCAGTTCCTGTACTTTCGCCAGTTCCTGTACCTTCGCTTGGCGCAGTGACATTTTCGCTTGGCGCAGTGACATTTTCGCCTGGCACAGTGACATTTGTGCTGCTAGGATCTGTTGGCGATGGCGATGGAGACGGCGAGCCCCCATCTGCGTAACTGTAGATTCCAATAGAAGTACATAGCATTGTAAGTGATAATAAGCTTGCTAAAATTTTTTTCACGATCGTTTACTCCTTATTTAAAAATTGATTTTTGCGCTGAACGCTGATTTTGTTTACCACAAATGATATTGTATCATAAATAAAAGAGAATTTAAAGCATATAAAGGAAACAATTTTCATTTTCTCTTTTCCTGACTCTTTTTATGGAAATAATTAATAAATTTATCAATTTCGACATTCAAGCACAAGCATTCTTGCCTCTAAATAGCACAAAATAAGCTAAAATGCAAAATATTTTACAATATAAGATATGAAAACGAATGTTCCTATGCGAGCACAGTTTGCTTTTGTCTAGTTGCGGTTTTATTTTTCATCTTGCTGATCATTATTTTGGAGTTCTTCAGTTGGTTCTGCGTTGCCGCCACTATCTTCATTATCTTCTTCCTGCAGATTTATCATAGAAAGGCCAACTTTGTGGTTATCCAAATCGATATAAATAATCTTAGCTTTTACTATATCTCCAATTGCCAAAACATCTTTTGGATTTTTTATTCTTTCTCTAGAGATTTTAGAAATATGGATTAACCCGTCCACTCCCGGGAGTATCCTAGCAAAAGCTCCAAACTCGGTAAGATTTACGATAGTTGCGTCCACTATAGACCCTATGCTATAATCTCGCTTAAAAATTTCCCAAGGATTTTCTTGACTTCGCTTATAAGATAATGCCATTATACTCTTCTCTCTATCTAAGCCAATGACTACAACGTCGACCTGATCCCCTATAGATAAAACATCAGAAGGTCGTTTTACCCTAATCCAAGATAACTCACTGATATGGATCAAACCACACACTCCGCCTACGTCTACAAATGCGCCATAAGGCGTAAGCGAAACAACCGTCCCGGTTAGTTTATCGCCAACTTCCGTATTGCGCCAAAAGCGTTCCTCGTTTTCCTTTTTTTCATCTATCAAAACAGATTTGATGGAACCGATAACGCGATTGCGAAATTTATTTACCTTGATGATTCTAAATTTTACATTTTGATTTTTTAAATTTTCCTGATCTGCAGGCTTTCTTAAATACACTAAAGAAGGAGGGATAAAAATATTTATCCCATTATAAGGGATGATTAGCCCTCCGTTTACTATTTCTTGGACCTTCCCAGAAAGCACGGCATTCTCTTCCATGGCCTTTGTGACTTCTTCAAAGCTTTTGGTACAATCGATTTTTTTCTTAGATAGCGTAACCGTTCCATTTTGATCGTCTGTCTTTAAGATAAGCAGATCCAAAACATCGCCTATTTTCACGATGTCTTCGCATCTTACATTTGGGTCAGTTGAAAGTTCCGCAGCAGGAACAATCCCAGCATATTTCCTGCCAATATCAACATAAACTTCACTGGGAGTTATATTTACCACAGTACCTTTAACTCTTTTGCTGTTGCTCATGTTTTCCAATGATTCTTCAAGCATTTCTGCAAAATTTTCTTCTACTGTTGAAATATCATTGCCTTCCATAATCTTCTCCATTTTTCTCTTTACCTCCAAAATTAAGTAATCAGGGGTGGAAGCTCCGGCGGTGATCCCAATATTGCTTAATTTTTTAGAAAAATATTTTGGTAAGTCATCTGAAGATTCAATTAATATAGTATCGGAAAATTTATTGCAAACATCAAAAAGTTTCATTGTGTTCGAGCTTTTCTTTCCACCTATCACGACCATCAAATCAGATTTTTTAGCCAAGCTAATAGCTTCTTGTTGTCTGATTTGTGTTGTATTACATATTGTATCAAAAATAACGCAATTTGTATAGTGCTTTTTTAATATTTTTAAACATTTGCTCCATTCATCTACGTTAAAGGTAGTTTGCTGTACAACCAAGATTTTTTCGTTCTTAGGTATAGTATCCGCCTTTATAGTTTCAGCTAATTCTGCAAAATTATTAAAAATATATTTTTTATCTAAGCAATAACCGGATATGCCTATTACTTCAGCGTGATTTTTATCTCCAAAAATAAAAACAGAATATCCCTTATAATTTTCATTGGATACAAGAGAATGGATCTTTTTAACAAATGGGCAAGTTACATCTACGCAGCTTAGCTTTAAATTTTCTATCTCTTGCATGGTTTTTCTGGGTACGCCATGTGACCGTATCACTAAAGTATAGTCTCCCGGCGTTTCTGCGGGGGAATTAACTATTACCACACCTTTATTTTTAAAATGATTAATCATCTGTGGATTATGTATTATGGGGCCAAGAGTGCAAATTTTTAAGTTTTGCTTCAAAAGATCCTGCACAGTTTCTATTGCTTTATTTACACCAAAGCAAAACCCGGCATTTTCAGCTACAGTTATTTTCATAAACTAACCTCATTATTTCATGTTAAATGTAGTCTATATCGCATGGTTTATATCATAAAAATAAATTTAAAATTTTATTTCGTTTTTCGTATGATATCTTATATGATTCGACCTTACGTTTTAATAGGTAACTTAAAGATCTAAAAAAATACAGCAACAAAAGACAAGCTATTTCAATTATAAGCGATATAATAAAAAAATAAAAATTATAATAAACTGGAAATGAGATGATTTGGATTTGCAAAACAGTACAGAATTACAAAAAACGCAGAGTCAGCAGATGCCAGAAAAATATAGAAAATATCTAGCCTTAAATTTTTTATATTTTATCGTAGGTATATTATTCTCTAGAAATACTATATTAGGGAATTATTCACCATTTAGTGCTGCATTCATTGCAAGCATCCCGTACGAAAATACGTGGATAGCTTTAATAGGAAGTATTTTGGGATATTTTTTACCCAATAGAACGATTTTTAGTATAAGGTATATAGCCACAATCTTAGCTATATTCGCTATAAGGTGGACATTTAATGACTTGATAAAAGTCAAAGAACACATATTATTTGCACCTATATTATCAAGCCTTACTCTCATCACAACAGGGTTTGCCATCAATCTGCCGGTTTTTTCATTGTCTGAAGGTTTGTCTATGATATTAATAGAGGCAGCGATTTCCGGAATCTGCGCATATTTTTTTAAGGAATCCTTCTTTTTTATATCGGGCAAGCCGTATAGGCTGGATAAAAAGCACCAAAGACTAACTAGTATCATTATATCTGCATTCATAATAATTCTGTCGTTTTCTAATATGAAAATTGGAGATATATCTGTGGGCAGGATCTTTGGGATAGTTTTAATATTAGCAAGTGCTGATTATTTTGGTATAGCCGGCGGGAGTATTTCCGGGATCAGCGTGGGGATTATTTTTGGCTTTACAAACCCCAGCTTTAATTTTTTAGCCGGGAGCTATTCCTTCGCCGGCATGATTTCAGGGTTAGCCGCTAAATATGGGAAACTAGTTACGGTTGCTTCATTTATTATCTCAAGCTTAGTAATAACAATGCAAACGAATGATATGCTCAGCATCATAATAAGCGTTTATGAATTATTTTTTGCTTCCTTCTTATTTTTATTTATTCCTGATGCGTTAATAAATAAAGTATGCAACCTTGTTTACCCTTACGACCCCAAAGTGAGTGATGAATTTAAGATTGATGACGGCATAATCTTTCGCTTAAAATATATAGCTAATTCCCTAAAAAATGTCACAGAGTCAATAAATAAAGTCTCGCAAAAGTTAATAAAAAATAAGTCAAAACCTTTTGCTGAATTTTACCTTGATGTTAAGAAAAACGTATGCGATCATTGTGGATTAAAAACTCTATGTTGGGAAACTAAAAAGCAAGAGACTGCCACTTTCTTCGATAATGTCGCTGAGATCTTGAAAGATAACAATAAAGAAAAAAAAGATGAGTTTATAGCAAATTCGCTCAATAAATGTCACAGATTCTTAGAGTTAGAAACCCACATAAAAAAAGCCATAAAGGAAACTAGAGCTAAAGATATTTTACTAACAAAAAATAATGAGCTCAGAGGCATCATCGCAGAACAGTTCTCTGAAATGAGTGATATCTTAACCGATATATCAAAAGATTTTTCTGGAAAATTTGACTTGGATACTCAGCTAGCAGACAAAATAGCAGAAGTATTAAAAGAAAACAGCATTTTTCCTCTAAGCGTGGTTTGCACTACAGATAAATCAAACAGGTCAACTATTGAATTGAATATCCCACATATGAAACAAGAAAGGTTGATAAACTTGAATTTACATAAATTAGTCTCAAAAGAATGCTCCAAAATTTTGCAAAAACCATTAATAACTACCACGCAAAAAGGATACAACGTTAAACTTATAGAAAAGCCCAAATTTAAATTACAAATAGGCGCCTGCCAGCATGTATGCCACAATGGAATTTGGTGCGGAGATAATTTCAATTACTTTGATGATGGGAATGGAAATATGGTGTTTGTCTTAAGCGATGGCATGGGGACAGGCGGGATGGCCGCCATAGAAGGAGCGTTAGCTTGTGAAATCTTATCTGATTTGATAAAATCCGGCATGAATATAGAAACAGCTCTAAAAATAACCAATTCTGCATTATTGCTCAAATCTACCGATGAGTCACTCGCCGCTATTGACGTAGTTTTTGTAAATCTATATACCGGTCAAGTTAATTTCATCAAAGCTGGAGCTGCTGCTTCTTTTATTAAAACTTCAGAAAAAACTCAAAAAATTGAACTATCTAGCCTACCTATAGGGATATTTAAAAATATAAACTTTTTTTCGCAGATTGAAAGTATCAATAACGAAGACTGGATACTTATTTTATCAGATGGTGCGATATTCCCAGATGATAAGTGGATACAAGAAAACTTACAGGACAATAAATTTTTGGATCCTCAAAATCTAGCAGAAGATATTGTAAGCCAAGCAATAAAAAATCGGTCTGATGATTATGACGACGATATCACAACAATTGCTATCAAAGTAAGTTTAGAAAGATAATCATTTTTGTAGTTTATAGGGCAAGGGAAAAGTAAAGCGATTTGAATATATGCTAATCTTTGTTTATACTTTTGAGATTTTATATCTTTATCTAAATTAAATATCTTGCCGTTCTTTTTTCGATTGGGACTCTTTTTAAGTTTAGAGTTTTGTAGTATAATATAAAGTGAAGAGGGTGTACTCAATGAGTTTCTCAATTAATTTAGGAAAATGGAATAATATTTTTGCAGTGCCATGCTCGTTGGTCGATAACCACATAAAGCTTGCCGGAGCTGCTCAGATAAAAGTTTTACTTTTTTTGCTAAGATACGCAGGTCAAGATATTACTATACAAAATATAGCTAAAAGCCTAGCAATGTCACCACTTGACGTGAAAGATGCCATGCAATACTGGATTGAAACAAATTTAATCAACGAAAACATACCTGTTAGTGATGAATCAGAAAATACAAAAAATGTAAACCTTGAAAACCTAAAAAGCAATAATATACGACCTTTGCACAGACGGCAAAGATCTGACCCTGACTTTGTAGCAAAAAGGATAACGGAATCTAAAGAAGTAAACTTTTTAATGCAAGAGGCTCAGGTCATATTATCTCGTCCTATATCAAATGCTGACAGCGCAGCTTTGCTTATGTTTCACGATGATGATGGGTTGCCTATAGATGTGATTTTAATGCTTTTGCAATACGCTGTTAGTATTGGAAAATGTCATATGAATTATATCGACAAAATCGCAAGAACCTGGGGAGAGGAAGAAATTGATACTATAGAAAAAGCAGAACGCAAAATTAAACTATTGGAAAGTAAAAGACGAGCATGGATTATTGTAGAGAAAGTATTTGGGATAGAGAAACGATCCCCTACAACCAAAGAAGGGGACGCTGCAGATAAATGGATAAATTCTTGGGGAATATCGGAAGAATTGCTTAAGGAAGCTTATGACCGATGTGTGGATACTAAAGGTAAGTATATTCTAAGTTACATAGATACTATCATAAAAAAATGGCACAGTGAAGGGATTAAAACGGTGAAACAAGCAAATGATGAAAAAAGAAAAAATAAATCTCAAAATACTAATAAATCTGATTTTTCTCCTTCATATGATATTAATGAATATTATAATTCTATGGATATTTTCGCGTAATCATTATAATGCAAGGGGTTTTGGAGTAATTATTTTCAGATATATAATTGGGGGGGGGGGCTAAACTCATTTTGTATTAAAATAACTTAGATCGTAAAATTTGGTGAGAATGATGGATAAAGGGACATTAATAGTAATAGAAGGATTAGATGGAAGCGGGAAGGCTACGCAAACCAGGATACTGTGCAGTGAGCTTAGAAAATATGATAAAAATATATGCAGAGTGAGTTTTCCGGATTACAATGAGCCATCGTCTTCACTTGTAAAGATGTATTTAAATTCGGAATTTGGACAAAAGCCGGAAGATGTTAATCCTTACGCGGCAGCTTCTTTCTATGCGGTAGATAGATTTGCAAGTTATATGAAGTTTTGGAAGGAAAGATACAGGAAAGGTCAAGTGATTATAGCAGATAGATATGCAACTTCAAATGCTATATATCAGCTGGGAAAGCTAAATAAAAACGAGTGGGAAGATTACATTACCTGGCTGGAAGATTACGAGTACAATAAACTAAGTTTACCAAAGCCTGATTTAGTGGTATACCTCGATATGCCGATAAATATCTCTCAAAGGTTTATGACGGGCAGGTATAGCGGGCAAGAAAATAAAAAAGATCTGCATGAGAAAAATGTTTCTTTTTTGGAAAAATGCAGAGAATCGGCGTTATTTTCGGCCAATAAACTGGGGTGGAAGATAATAGAGTGCAGCAATGCGGGACAGCCCAAATCCATCGAAGAAATAAAGGCGAATATATTTAACATAGTGAAGGATGCGGTATTGTAGAATGTTAGATTTTAAAACTCCTACCATTGAAGATCGAGATTGGGTAAGGTCAATATTTCATTCTGCAGAAACGCTCGGGAGCGACAATACTTTTGGCAATGTATATTTTTGGAGGGAATCGACTAAAATAAAAATTTTGAAATATAAAAGCTTAATCTTGCGGCGCTATATAGATACGGATAAAATTGTTAAGTATAGGTTCCCTTTGGGGCAAGGGGATGTAGCAGAAGCCATAGCTCTCTTAAAAAACGATGCCGAACAAGCTAAGCTCCCGTTGGTCTTAGGCGGAATAACGGAAGATGAAAAAAAGGAATTGCAAAGAATAATGCCGGATCAATTCGATTTTGTAGAAGAGCCAAACAGAGAAGATTATATATATAATACCAGCGATTTAATAAACCTTAGCGGGCGTAGATATCACGCCAAGAGGAACCATATTGCAAAATTTAAAAACAATTATACTTGGCAATACTTTGATATAAACAAGGGGAATATCCCAGAGTGTAAAAGATTTGTAGATTATTGGTTTGCGAGGAATCTAGAGAATAAGCCAGCTAATATCTCGGAAGAAAAAGTCGCGATCCATAAGGCACTGGATTATTTCGATTATTTCAATCTATTAGGTGGGGTCATCTTGGTGGATTTTAAAGTCGTAGCGTTAACTATAGCAGAGGCGATCAACGATAATATCGTTGATATACATTTTGAAAAAGCTCTGACCAATTATAGTGGAGTTTATGCTATGATTAATAATGAATTTGCAAGGAGAAAATTGAGTCCCTTCCAATATATAAACAGAGAAGAAGACCTGGGGATAGAGGGCTTAAGGAAATCTAAAATGTCATATCACCCATGCAAAATATTAAAAAGATATGAAGCAAGGCCACTAGATGCAGTAGCAAGGTAGCAGTAAGTTATTTAGTGAAAATGTAGCGTGCTAAATACTAGAAGAGGAGGAGATCTATGCTAGAAATAAAAACAGCTGATTTAAGTCGTAATGAGCTATACGATGACTTAAAGGATCTTTTCGAAGTTAGTTTTTCCTTGGAGAAAAGCGAAGCGGACTTCTTCTTTAGATATAAATACATTCCACACAATTGCGTGGTTTGCTTAAAAGATAACCAATTAGTTTCAGCATTGCATATGTTTTATACCAATATATTGGATAAAGAATTAAAAAAAGAACACGCGTATTACCTATATGGAGCCGCTACTTTACCAGAATTCAGAAATATGGGCTTTATGAAGAAAACAATAGATTATGCTAACAACATCGCCAGAGATAAAGGCTGCAAGTATTCCGTTCTGTTGCCTGCTAATGATGGGTTGGAGCGATTTTATGAAAAATTGGGGTATCACTCATTATTCAAAGCAAATTTCCTAGAGTTTACCTTCTATGAACTTAAAAAAATAGCTGGCTATAATGAGAATAATAAGCTTGCTCCCGATACTGAGCATAATGTGGAAAAATTTAAATATAGTACATTTGAAGAAATCCGAGAGAAATTTTATAGCTTGGCTTACGATGTCTGCTGGGATGAGAAACACATAAGGTCTATTGTAAATGCGAGCGATTTTTATAGCAAAGCCGATATCAAAAGCATATTAAGGGAAAAAAGTTATGCTATATGCCATCTTGACTTGAGTGGGGAAAATACTGTGGAAGTCATAGAGCTAGGTATGGTGGAACCTCCGGACATAGCGGAAATAAAGCTTTTATTATGTGCTATTTTAAGCTTGATGCCGGCCAAGATGTATATTTTTCGGGTACCGGTAGGCAGAGTTGATTTTTTAGAAAAACTTTGTGATAACAAAAAACTTAAAAACTGGGGTATGATAAAATCTCTAGGCAAGGCTGGAGTAAATCTGCCGGATACAAAAAGGCCACCTTATTTAGGGTTGACTTTAGATTAAAGGATGTAGAGGATAAAAAAATGCAAGATAACGAAAAAAAACAAAAAGCTAAAGCAGGCAATTTTGAGCTGCAACTTGATGAAGAGAAAATGGATCGGGAATACTCAGATAATCTTCCTCAAATGAAAAATAAATACAAAAAGAATAAAGTACAGCAAATCAAAATAAAAAAATCTCAAGAAAGGCTAAAACTTTTTAGAATTGTATTTGTCACATATATAGTCACTATGGTGCTGATGCTGGGGCAGTTCTTTGTTTTTGGCATGTGCGATATGTTATCCATGACAAGGGACGAAGGTGCCGCAACCATTGAGATCCCTAAAAATTCCAGCCAAAGCCAAATCGCTGATATTTTATATGAAAAAGGCGTGATAAAAGAAAAAAGCTTTTTTAAGCTATTTTTACTATTAACCGGAGGGGCAAAAAGGGTTATCCCTGGGACTTATGAGATAAAAACAGATAAGGATTATCAGGGGATCATCAGCTTTTTGCAGTCAAATGCTAATCGCTTAGATTCTGATTTGGTGGATGTGACGCTCCCTGAAGGGAAAAATATTTTAGAAATTGCAGAACTCCTTGAGAAAAAAGAGATCTGTGGGAAAGATGAATTTATA
>JAFVAZ010000035.1 GCA_017480265.1 Clostridia bacterium | reverse complement strand
TCGGGCGTAGTGATCAAGACATCGAAATCCATCCAGTTTTCATTTTGGATCTTAGCTACCATTTCTTCGGAACCTACATAGTCTGCTCCGGCTTGTGTGGCAGCTTTTAGGCCTTCGCCCTTTGCTATTACTAAAACTTTCACGCTTTTTCCGGTACCGTTTGGCAGCACCAAAGCCCCCCTGACCTGCTGGTCAGCATGCCTGGAGTCTACGCCTAGCCGCACATGCACTTCCACCGTTTCATCAAATTTTGCAGAAGCTGTCTTAGCGCAAAGCTCCATTGCATCTTTGGTATCGTAGAATTTATTTTTATCTACGAGTTTCAAATTTTCAAGATATTTTTTTCCGTGTTTCATAATTTCCTCCCATAAAGTGGTAAAATCGGAGTCTGTTGGAAGTTAAATAAAATTTAACTTCCTCTTCCTCCCACCAGGGTGTTGCTTCTAATCTACTACTTCAACGCCCATACTTCTAGCAGTACCAGCTATCATGCTCACTGCAGTATCGATATTAGCAGCGTTCAGATCCGGCATTTTCTTCTCAGCTATTTCCGCCAATTGCTTGTGCGAGATCTTTGCTACTTTAGTTTTATTTGGCACACCGGAGCCGCTTTCTATCCCGCATGCTTTTTTTATGAGTACGGCAGCCGGCGGAGTTTTCGTCACAAACGTAAACGAACGGTCTGCATAGACTGTAATGACTACAGGAATGATCATCCCTGCATCATTTTTAGTGCGTTCATTAAATTCCTTAGTGAACGCCATAATATTTACACCGTGCTGACCCAATGCCGGACCTACAGGTGGAGCTGGTGTAGCCTTACCTGCCGGTATCTGAAGTTTTATAAAGCCCGTTACTTTTTGAGCCATGTTTTTGCACCTCCAAGCTTAAGATTAATGATATAATACATTCCCCAATATAACCCCAAATGAAGAACTAAACTGCTCGAACTTGGTTTAGTTCAAGTTCCACCGGAGTTTTCCGCCCAAACATAGAAACCTCAACTTTTACGCAGTTGTTTTCTTTATCTATGTTCTCCACGGTTCCCATGTTATCTTCCAGTGGCCCATCGATAATGACGACAGTATCTCCCACATTATAGGAGATTTCGATAGTTTTTTTATCCACGCCTAAACGCTCAACCTCTTCTTTAGTAAGAGGGATAGGCTTAGAAGAAGGTCCTACAAAACCTATGCACCCTCTGATATTTCTAATAAGGTACCAGGTTTCGTCCGTCATTACCATTTTTACGATGACATAACTTGGGAAAATTTTACGTTCAACTTCACGTGTTTTGTTTTCTTTAACCTCTGTAACAATTTCAGTTGGAACGAATACATCCTGAATCAGATCTTTAAGGTCTCTATTTTCAGCGTTTTTTTCGATATCTGATGCAACCTTATTTTCATAACCGGAATAAGTATGAATAATGTACCATTTTGCTTCTTCAGCCATAATCATTCCTCCGATTAAATTACTTGGTGATATTCATTATTGTACCAAGAAGTATAGTTAAGCCCCAATCTAACAATCCTACGAAAATAGAAATAGTGATGATAGAAGATAAAACAACCCAAAAATTCTTGAAAGTTGTCTTTATGCTTGGCCAAACCAATTTTTTTCTTTCGTTATTGCAATCACGAAAGTAGCGACCAATTCTTTGAAATACATTGGGCTTTTTATCTGTTTTTTTAGCAGATTTCTTTTTTGCTTTATCTTTAGCCATATTCACACAACCCTTCCATCTTAAAATTATTTACTTTCCTTGTGTTGAGTATGCTTTTTGCAAAACCTACAGTACTTACTCATTTCAAGTCTATCCGGATCATTTTTCTTATTTTTCATAGTGTTATAATTGCGCTGTTTGCACTCTGTGCAGGCTAATGTAACTTTATTTCTCATGGCGGCACCTCCCGAACTGCGGAATATTTTAGCCTCCCTCTAGGTCTGAAAAATCAGGATTTTTTATGAGGTAACTTTAATATATCACATAATTTATATTTAGTCAAGTGCCGTCCGATAAGGGAGTAAAACATCTCAGTTTTACATACATAGACCTATTTTCCTTTTCACTTCGTCCAATGTAAATTGTGAAATATCCTTAGCTTTTTGGGAAGACTCCGTGTAAAGGAACTTTAAAAATGTCTCATCAGAAAGTAACTTGTGATACTTATCCTGTATGGGTTGTAGGGCATCTGCGACGGTTTCTCCTACAGCTAATTTGAACGCTCCGTATCCTTTATCGCTAAACTCTTTTTCGATCTGAGCAAATCCCATACCAGTAAAGCAACTATAAATAGTCATTAAATTATTTATTCCCGGTTTATCGTCACTTAAGTATACTTTAGCTTCAGAATCTGTGACGGCTCTTTTGAATTTTTTTATAATGGTATCTTTAGGATCTAAGATAGTAATGCAAGCATTTTCGTTTTTGTCAGATTTTGACATTTTTTTGCTGGGGTCTACAAGTGAGCGAATGCTGGCGCCTTCGCTTAGTATAAACGGTTCCGGAATTTTAAAAGTCTCTCCATAAATCCCATTGAATCTTTCTGCTATATTTCTAGTAAGCTCCACGTGTTGCTTTTGATCTTTACCCGTAGGGATCAAATCCGGTTGATAAAGTAAAATATCGGCAGCCATCAAGCAAGGGTAAGTAAATAGTCCAGCATTAATGTTTTCCGGATGTTGTTGAGACTTATCTTTAAATTGCGTCATTCTCGAAAGTTCTCCAAATTGAGTATAGCAATTTAAGATCCATGCTAATTGAGAATGAGTCTCGCCTGCTAAACTTTGGATAAAAAATAAGCTTTTTTCGGAGTTTATCCCGCAAGCCAACAACAAAGCATATGCCTTTAGCGTATTTTCTTCTAAGTTTTTAGGATCTTGCCGTACTGTGATGGCGTGCATATTGGCTAAGAAAAATATGCAGTTATAATCGTCTTGCATTTTTACCCAATTTTTAATAGCTCCCAGATAATTGCCCAAAGTAATAACTCCGCTTGGTTGGATTCCGCTGAAAACTGTTTTTTTCTTAGAATTCACTTTAAAATACACTCCTTCAAAATCTTTATTCTTGATCTTAGATATACATAAAAAATCAACCAACTACTTATGATATTTGCCTCCAGATAAAATATTAAATGCTCGGTAAATTTGTTCGCACAATAAAACTCTTACAACTTGGTGAGCAAACGTCATCTGAGATAAAGAAAGCTTCAAATTTGCCATCTGTTTAATGCTTTCAGATAGACCGAAAGAACTACCTATAATAAAATTAATGCTCCCGGATCTTTTTAATGAAGCGCTTTTAATAAGATCTGCAAAATCTATAGATGAAAATTGCTTG
Source organism: Clostridia bacterium (assembly GCA_017480265.1). Classification (GTDB taxonomy): domain Bacteria; phylum Bacillota; class Clostridia; order Oscillospirales; family Acutalibacteraceae; genus UMGS1224. The sequence goes on along the minus strand of JAFVAZ010000035.1, from coordinate 15,823 downwards.
CCTTCTATGCAAAGGGCGATGGTATAGTCAGTTTTATTGATTTTTTCTGAAATTCTATCGCCTTCCATCTCCATGGCTTTAAGGATCATTGCCGCAGAAGGATTCTTTGGGAGTTTATATTCTGGGATTTCTGTTATCTCAAATTTACAATACGCCAGAATCCTTTTGGAATACTCCAATACAGCATCTTTCAGGTATTTTTCTTTTAGATTCCCCACGCTTATTATTTTTAAATTTATCATAAAAAACCTCAAGATCAACTATATCGGGCACCACAAGCTAGCAACTTAAAAAATCTACGTTAAATCGTCAGGCATAAGCTGCCATAATTTTCGGCGGGTGCTATATGTAACTGAAAATCAACATTATTGACCATTTTGTGCGACTTCAAGTTGCAGATTGCAGTTTCGTATGCTAATTCCGGAATATTATTTTCTTGACTAAGATGCGCTAAAATAAACTTAGTGGAACCAGTTTCTACAAAAAAAGGTAAAACATCTGCGCACGCTTCGTTAGATAAATGACCGATATTAGATAGTATTCTCCTTTTTAGATAATAAGGATACCCTCCATTTTGCAGCATTCTTACATCGTGATTAGATTCTATTACTACAGCATGAGCTCCCACTATAGCCTTCTTAATATCATCAGACATATAGCCAATATCAGTGGCAATTACAGCTTTTTTGCCCTCTTGTGTGCTTATCATGTAGCCTACACTTTCGCTGGAGTCGTGTGGAGTTTTAAAGGGCTTTATGTACATGTTTGAAATTTCAGCACCGGCTTCATCTATAACCTCAAACGAAAATCCTCCGTCTAAAATTCCTTTTTCATCTAAAGCCTGGATAGTCCCCTTGGAACTATATACTTTAATATTGTACCTAGATGCAAAAATCCTAACTCCTTGTATGTGGTCACTATGTTCATGTGTAATGAAAATAGCCTTGATGCTTTTTACTGATATACCGTTCTCCACAAGGCCCTTTTCTATTTGCTTAGCAGAGCGTCCAACATCTACTAAAATACCGGATTTTTCACTGCCTACATATATACTATTACCTCTGCTGCTACTGAACAGCGGACAAATCTTTGTCAAAATTACCCCATCCCATTAAACTTAAATTCATGCTCTAAATTTTGCCAAAATGATAAGCGGCAAAACTAGAGTGCCTTTTCAAAAAAATCTTCGTCTGGCTCTACTACTTTCTTGATATCTGCCCCAATCCCGGAGAGTTTATCCACGATATTTTCGTAGCCTCTCTCTATATAGTGAATATTCTCTATAGAAGTAACGCCTTTGGCGCATAACCCGGCCACCACCATCGCTGCGCCGGCGCGCAGATCAATGGCCTTCACAGGAGCTCCTACCAATTCCTTTATCCCGTTTATTACAGCGATTTTCCCATCTACAGAGATATTCGCCCCCATTTTACCAAGTTCATCTGTATATTTAAACCTATTGTCCCAGACGCTTTCATTTATTATGCTGGTCCCGTCGGCAGTAGATAATAACGCAGCAATTTGCGGTTGCATATCTGTAGGGAAACCAGGATGCGGCATTGTCTTAATATTGCACTTCTTGATCTTTCCGCTGCGCACGACCCTGATAGTATCGCCGCGTTCTTCTACTTTTACTCCGATCTCCTGCAATTTAGCACTTATAGATTCTAGATGCTTAGGGATTACATTTTCGACCCAAACGTTGCCTGAAGCAGCTGCTGCTGCGACCATATAGGATCCTGCTTCTATCTGGTCAGGTATGATAGAATAAGACGATCCCGATAACTTACTTACACCTTTTATTTTGATGCAATCTGTGCCAGCTCCGGTAATATCTGCTCCCATAGAGTTCAAAAAATTTGCAAGGTCAACTATATGCGGCTCTTTAGCTGCATTTTCAATTATCGTTAAACCATTTGCCTTGGTGGCCGCCAGCATTATGTTGATAGTAGCTCCCACAGAAACAATATCAAGATATATAGAGCTCCCAGCCAATTTATTAGCTCTGATTTTTACTATACCATTTTCTACCTTGCATTCAGTACCTAAAGCAGAGAAACCCTTCAGATGTTGGTCTATAGGTCGCACTCCAAAATTGCACCCACCCGGGAAAGGCACCGAAGCGGAATGAAATCTAGCCAATAGTGCTCCCAAAAGATACGACGACGCTCTCATTTTCTTTACTAAATCATAAGAAACATCAGAGGAAGATATTCCTCTAGGGTCTATTTCTAGGGAAGATTTACTTGTAAGCCTGACTTTTGCCCCCATTTTTTCCAAAATCTTCCCAATGAGTGTTACATCACTGATATTGGGGATATTTTCTATATTACAAACCCCGTCCGAGATTATCGTAGCTGGTATTATTGCAACAGCAGCGTTTTTGGCGCCACTGACTTTAATCTTTCCATTTAGCTTTTTTTGACCATTTATGAAAAATTTCTCCAACATTATCCCCCTTTAATATAATATTTTAATTTATTTTTTGCATTTATTTTTATTTTATATATTCAAATAAAAATATAACTTTAGCCTATTAAATGGTAGTACAAAATCAAAAAAAAGTCAAATTTTAAAAGGAAACTAATTAATTTATAATTTATTAAAATTATCTCTAAATCTTTAAAACTGATCTTTTTAATACCCATAGCTAAATAAAAATTTGCCGTCTATAAATAGGTCATTTAATAAAGTTAGTTCTAGGGATATCTTTTCTTATATTGCCATAAATATACGCTATAAAGTTTAACAATCAAAATGATTTTTATTTTTGCATCAGCAAGTTTAAATTACAAGTATTAGATTATTCATCTTCCAAAAATTCATCTTCACAAGTTAAATTAACCTTTAGATTTTTTAGCAAGTTCCTATCTATGCCTGTCACTATATAAGTGGCGTGTGCTTCTGCATTTTTTAATTTCGATAGATAAGTCATTGCTTTAGCAGCCATAGAATTTGTCACAGAGCATATACTTAATGCTATGAGTACTTCTTGCAAAGTTAACCTGGCGCCGTTGCCAATGTCTTTTTTCAGTTTTAAGATTGGCTCCAGGATGTTTGGCAATAATAAGTATATATCATCCGGGATTTTGCTCAGATATTTAATAGCGTTTAAGATCACTGTCCCCGCAGGAGTCATCAGGTCCGTTTGCTTTCCAGTTATTATTTTATTATCTACCTTTAAAGCTATAACCGGCGCGCCATTTTCTTTTTCTTTTTTGTCTAGTGCCGGTTTAACTACATCTAGGTACGTTTCGTCTATATTTATTTCGTTCATTAATAATTTTATCTTTTTAAATGTATCTTCGTCACAAAGCCCTAATCTGTAATTATTCTTCTCGTTGTAATATCTTCTTACGATTTCTTTTTTTGCGGCTTCTTCTACTAAATCATCGTCCAGTATACAAAAGCCCACCATGTTTACTCCCATATCTGTAGGAGAAGAATAAATATCGCTTTTCGATACTTTCCGCAATATTTTTTTCAATATCGGGTACGTTTCTATATCCCTATTGTAGTTAATGGCAACGGTACCATACTTTTCTAAATGAAAAGGATCAATCATATTCACATCTTTTAAATCAGCCGTTGCTGCTTCATAAGCCAAATTTACAGGATGCTTTAGCGGGAGATTCCACACAGGGAATGTTTCAAATTTAGCATAGCCGGCGTTGATCCCGCGCTTATTTTCGTGATATATCTGCGAAAGGCTAGTAGCTAATTTGCCAGAGCCTGGGCCCGGACCATTTACTAAGACTAAAGGACTCTTTGTGATTATATACGGATTTGCGCCATACCCTTCTTCACTTACAATTGTTTCGACTTCTGTAGGATATCCCTTTGTGAATGTGTGAGTATAAGTTTTTATTCCGTTTCTGTTTAATTTCTTGATGAATTTATCTACACTTACCTGGTTTTTATATAGGGTTATCACCACGCTATTTACGCTAAACCCCATTTTCTTTGATTTATTAATCAGCTCAATTATTTCTTTATCGTAAGTTATACCGTATTCGCCACGTATTTTGTTTTTCTCTATGTCTCCCGCATTAATGCAGAAAATTATCTCTAGTTCGTCTTTCAGTTCTTTAAACATACTAATTTTCACATCATTTTTAAACCCCGGGAGGACCCTAGCTGCGTGTGAATCGTCGAATAATTTCCCGCCTACTTCCAAATACAATTTATCAAAAAGCTTGAATCTTTCTTTGATCTTTTGGCTTTGTATCTTCACATATTTTTCATTATCAAATCCTATCTTCACAATAAAAACCTCCTGTATATCCATACAATAACATTAACTAAAGATTTTATACCTGATCTTCGTAAGTTTCAACCATAGCTTCATCGTTTATCTGCATAAATACACTCTGGACTAGCCCTAACCCAAAATATAAGCACGCTGCGGAAGAACCTCCTGCGCTGAAAAATGGCAAAGTAACCCCCATCACAGGCAGCAAACTCAAACACATACCTAGGTTAAAGATAGCTTGCGAAACAATCATCCCGAAGAAGCCAAAACAAATAAAACTTCCTAAAGAATCTGATGATTTATAAGATATCTGCAAGGTTCTGAAAACCAAAGCAGACAGCAGCAAAATTATCAGCAAACAACCTATAAAGCCTAACTCTTCTCCGGCTGCCGAAAAAATAAAATCGCTCTGCTGTATCGGTACCGCTCCGTACCCTACCCTCGGACCTTGGAATAGCCCTTGACCAAAGAATTTGCCTGACCCTATAGAGAGCTTACCCTGTATTTGCTGGAAACCCACTCCCAAAGGATCAGCGTTAGGGTTAAGCTGACTAAGAAGGCGTTGCTTTTGATATTCGGCAAAGACGTATTTCCATAAAATTGGGATAGATAATGCCATTGCAACCAAAATTCCCGCGAAGTATCTAAGTTGTATCCCCGCAGCAAATGCCATAACCAAAAACATACAAAAAAATATGATAGCAGCTCCGTCGTCGCCCTGCAAATGAGTCAAAACCGCAGGGACTAAAGCATGTACGCCAAGCAAGGCTATTTTGCTAAAGTATTTTAGTTCTCCATTTTCTTGCAAAATAGATAGATGCTTAGAAAATGATATAATAAATCCAATTTTAGCAAGTTCCGATGGCTGAAAGGTAACCCCTCCCGGTAACTTTATCCAGGCTTTAGCATCTACGCCGGAGTTTCCCGTGACAGCGCTCCCAAAAGCAAATGTGCATAAGATTAAAAAGATGCACACTCCCGCTACTATATACCAGTATTTCGCAATGACCCTATAGTCGGATTTTGTTATTAGAAACGCTCCTAAATATCCCAATATTATAGAAAATAGCTGAACTTTGAAGTAGCTAAATTCGCTGTTTCTAGATACGCTCAAAAGCAACAGCAACGAGTATAGCGAGATTGATGCGGATATTATCCAAAATACCTTGTCTGTCCTATTAAAATACCCTTTCAAATCCGGCAAAAAAAACTTCTTTTTCATTATTTCTATCATATTAACCCTCCATTCGGTATTTTTCTGAAGGTTCACTCATTCTTTTTATCTAAGATTGAGTGCGATTCCTCTACTATTTTTTCAATATCAATACAGCAAGTTTTTCCTTCTACATGATCATTTTTTAGCTCATCCCCATTTTTCTTTATATGCATCAGATATTCAATATTTCCCTTTGGTCCCTTTATAGGGGAAAAATCTAGTTCCAAAACCTCAAATCCCATATTCCCCGTGAAGTTAATCACAGTTTCTAAGACGTCTTTGTGCGTTTTTTTATCCCTCACTACTCCATTCTTACCTATTTTATCTCTACCTGCTTCAAACTGCGGCTTTATGAGGCATACAGCGTCTGCAGAATCTTTCATAAGTTTTTTTGCTATAGGTAAAACTAATTTAAGTGAAATAAAAGATACGTCTACGCTTACAAAATCTAGTTCTTCGCAGACTAAACTCTCATCTATATACCTTACGTTAGTCCGCTCTAAGTTTACTACTCTAGCATCGTTCCTAAGCTTCCAAGCAAGCTGTCCGTAGCCTACATCTACGGCATATACTTTTTTTGCTCCATTTTGCAGCATACAATCCGTAAATCCTCCGGTAGAAGCTCCTATATCCATAGCTACTTTGCCTTTTAAATCTATGCCGAAGGACAAAATCGCTTTATTTAATTTTGTGCCACCTCTGCTTACGAATTCCAATTCATTTTTTCTCACCTCTATTGCAGAATCAAATCCATATAAACTTCCGGGTTTATCTGCTTTTTGGTTATCCACATAGACTTTTCCCGACATAATAAGAGCTTTGGATTTTTCTCTGCTCTCTACTAAATTTTTCTTTACAAGCAATATATCTAGTCTTTCTTTATTTTGCATTTTCATTATTCCCCAGGTCTTTATAAATCAACTCGAAAATACTCTCTTCATCTAGATGCAACTTCTTTAAAGTAGATGCAACCGTGGCGTGTGGGATAAATTCATCATTTATAGCCGTAATCTTAAAGTCCCCCTTATAGCCATTGTGGCTCAGCGTACTGCTTAGGTGCTCACCCACGCCTCCGGATAATATGCCTTCTTCAAAGAAATATATTTTCTTAAAGTCAGCTAAATATCTTATCAGATCATTCTTCAGTGGTTTTATCTTATTCAACTTCACAATGCAGACATTTATTCCTTTTTGTCTAAGCTTTTCTTTAGCTAAACTTGCATGGGAGAAAAGCCTACCATAGGTCACTATCGCTACCTCGCAATCTTCCTTTCCATATACAGAGTAATCCTCTAAATCGAAAATATACCCATTTGGTTTATAGAGCTCTCCTCCTCTTGGGTACCTGATGGCGCAGACCCCTTCTGCGTTGTTTATTGCGTCTTTCAGCATAAATGATAATTCATCGAAAAAACTAGGTGCGTATATAGTGACGTTTGGGATATGACTCAAAAACGCTACATCAAATATCCCCTGATGTGTCTCTCCATCTTCGCCTACTACGCCTGCTCTATCTATAGCCAAAATGATCTTGAGCCCTTGCAAGGCAGCATCATGGATGATTTGATCGTAACTCCTCTGCAAAAAGGTAGAATATACCGCAAAAACTGGTACGAGCCCCCCTTTAGCCAAGCCTGCAGCGAAAGTCACAGCATGTCCCTCTGCTATGCCTACGTCGAAGAATCTACTTTTGTACTTTTTAGCAAATTGCGAAAGCCCCGTTCCTATCTTCATTGCTGCTGTGATCGCACAAATCTTATCGTTCCCCTTTGCTAATTCGCAAAGAGTATCCCCGAAAACAGCCGAAAAATTTTCATCGCTAGATTTAAACCCTCCTGTTTTAACATCAAAACTGGAAATCCCATGAAAAATTTTCGGGTCTTTCTCAGCATATCTATACCCTTTACCCTTTACAGTATTTATATGTAGAAGGATGGGCCTATCTATTTCTTTTATCATAGAAAGTGTATTTACCAATTTCTTTATGTTGTGCCCATCTACCGGTCCACAATACATAAAGCCCATATTCTCGAAAATAGTACCCCGAAATAAGAGACGCTTGAGTGCCGATTTGGAGCTTAGCAGTAGCTTTTTTGTTAGTTTCCCCAAAATTGGCGTTTTGTTCAAAACAGTATCTGTAGTATTCTTTAGCTTTAAATAAAAACTCCTCGTCCTCATGGCAGATAGATACCTTGCCATAGATCCTACATTTCTGGAGATAGACATTTTGTTATCATTGAGTATAACTATAAAGTTCTTTTTAAATGCGCCCGCGTTATTTAAGCCCTCATAGGCTAGCCCTCCGGATAAAGAGCCATCTCCAATTATTGCTATTACTTTTGAATCGTCTCCCAAGAGGCTCTTGGCTCTAGCTAAACCATAAGCTGAAGAAATAGAAGTGCTGCTATGACCGGTACTAAAAGTATCGAAGTCGCTTTCTGTGATTTTTGGAAAACCAGAAAGGCCGTCTTCTTTCCTTATGGTATCGATCTTATCTAATCGTCCCGTCAATATCTTATGCGCATAGCACTGGTGCCCCACATCCCATATCAGGCTATCTTTAGGGCAATCAAAAACTTTATGCAGAGCGATTGTAAGCTCTATGGTACCTAAGTTTGAAGCTAAGTGCCCACCATTTCTGGAGACTACCTCCAGCACTTTTTGTCTTATTTCTTCACTTAGTGCTTCCAGTTCCTGCAGCGACATTTTTTTGAGGTCTTGAGGGAGCTTTGCTTTTTCTAAAATACTCATTCTTTACCTTCTTAATAAAAACAATAAATCTAACCCTAAAGTCATTTTACTCTATCAGATAAGTTTATAGCAATCTTTTTTAAGGTTTCACCATTTTCTCCTAAGTAACTTATAGCTTCAATTGCTTTTTCTGTTAATTCTTTTACTTTTTCCCTAGCTTTTCTCAATCCTAGTACCGACACATATGTAGCTTTGCCGTTTTCGTTATCGCTTAGATTTTTCCCTAAAGTTTCTTTATCCGATGTCGCATCTAGGATATCGTCCATTATCTGAAACATCAACCCAATGCATAAGCCGTACTCTCTAATCTTTTGCAGATTCTCTTCGTCTGTTCCGGCAGCGAGGCCTCCCAGTTCACAAGCAGCGCTTATTAGCTTAGCGGTTTTGTTGATATGCATGCACTGGAGTAAATCTTGCGAGATAGATTTCCCTTCGCTCTCAAGATCTATCACCTGCCCCAGTACCATGCCATCTTTTCCGCTAGCTTTAAATAACGCCCTTGCGGCTAAAATCGCCAGTTTTTCGCCAACTAAATCCACTGTCTCTTTTGCTGCTATTATTTCAAACGCTAAATTTAGTAAGGCATCCCCTGCCAAGATCGCGACACCTTCGCCAAAGACTTTATGGTTAGTAGGTTTGCCTCGGCGCATATCGTCATCATCCATGCCAGGTAAGTCGTCATGTATCAAAGAGTACGTGTGGACCATCTCTATTGCACAAGCGAAGGGTAAGCAATTTTTAAATTCCCCACTAAGCGCATTGCAAACCTCTAGCGCTAAGATCGGCCGGAGCCTTTTCCCCGGTAGATTCAAAGTATATCTCATAGCCTGCAGCAGCGTGTTTTCGCCTTTGCAGTAATCACTAAGTTTTTTATTGATTAAATTTAAGTACTCAAAATTTTCAAACATTTTCGGCACCCTTTTCTATAGCTGTATTAGTGAGCTCCGTCACCTTTTGTTCTGCATTTGCTAAGATTTCATTGCAAAACCCTGCAAGCTTTGCACCCTTTTCAAAAAGTTCCAAAGACTTTTCTAAGCTTTCCTCACCATCTTCTAATTTTGCAACGATCTCTTCGAGATCCTTCATTGCTTGCTCAAATGACATTTGTTTCATCGTATACTCCCTTATTTTTTTATTTTTTTATTTACTGAACATCTCAGCTGACCATCTTTTAGCTTAATTGTTATCTCATCATTTTTATTCACCTTTGTTATCGAGTTTATAACGTTGCCATCTTCAGATATCGCCAAACTATACCCCAGACTTAGGATCTTTAGAGGGCTTAGATTATCGAGCCTTGATACAGATAATAGATACGCCTCTTTCTTTTTATTAAGTATCCGTAAGAAGTTGGATTCCAGCTTATTTACGCTTAGCTGCAGAATCATCTTTTTTTTGTTTATCCATCGGATCTGTTCCTTTAGTTTATTTCTGCTTGCAAATGCTGCTACTTCTTTCTGATATTTCTTTATTTCATCTATTATCTTCCTTTTCATCCTCAAAACATAGGTGTCGATCTTTAAAATAGTCTCATTCATCTCGGGCGATACTACCTCTGCCGCTGCAGATGGCGTAGGAGCTCGCAGATCTGCTACAAAGTCGCAGATAGTAAAATCCGTCTCATGCCCTACGGCCGAGATTATAGGTATTTTAGATTTGAAGATTTCTCTAGCTAAGCTTTCGTCATTAAAGCACCACAAATCTTCGATAGATCCGCCACCTCTTGTTACTATCAAGACGTCCGCTCTGCTTTTTTCATTTTTTTGCAGATTAAAAAATTTAATCGCTTCTATTATTTGCTCTGCTGCCTTAGTTCCTTGTACCATTACGGGGTAAAACAAAACTTCAATCAATGGGCATCTTCTTTTCAATATACTTAAAACATCGAAGAGTGCCGCACCGGTTTTGGCAGTGATCAAGCCGACTCTCTGGGGGTATCGGGGCAGAGGCTTTTTCAAAGTTGGATCAAATAATCCTTCATTTGCAAGCTTTTCCTTCAATTGCTCAAATGCTAGGTTCAAGCTCCCCAAGCCGTCTGGCTGCATATCTTCTACGTATATCTGGTAATTCCCAGAATTTTCATACAGCGAGACTTTCCCTCGTACAATAACGCTCATTCCGTTTTTTGGAGTGAATTTTAAATTTTTAGCACTAAAAAAAAACATCACCGCTCTTATGGTGCTTTTTTCATCTTTTAAAGAAAAATATAAATGTCCGGACTGATAGTGGTTAGTGAGATTAGAGATCTCTCCCAATAAAAAAACGTCCCAAAGCTTTTTTTCTCCATCCAAAATAGCCTTCACATACGTATTTAACTGCGTCACAGTTAATATATTTATTCCTATCATTTAGTTCTCCTATTGGCGTTGCCATTTGCATGCCTTTGATGATAAATAAATCTCATTTTCTATTTAGCTATAAACTGAGCATCAGCAGAAAAGATCCCGCAACACAAGAAATTTCTTTGGAATTTAAAGACTTCTTCATTTTATTTTCATTTAGTCAATTTTTGATGCTAATTAAAGATTATTTTTCATCTTTTTATTTTATCACACTTTTTATTAATTTGCATCAGTGGGGTATTATTTCATCGTGGGGGTAATTTTTTTGTTTTATTGACCACATATATGTTTTAATGGTAAAATTTGATTAAAGTTTATATAGTAGGGTAAGGTATGAGATATGAATTTAGATGAAAAGACTATATTTGAGCTTATAGATAAAGCAAATAAGACCAGAGAGTGCGCTTTTTCTCCGTATTCGCATTTTTCGGTAGGCGCGGCACTCCTGTGCAAAAGTGGAAAGATTTATACAGGGTGCAATATAGAGTCAGAAGTCTTCACTCCTACCATCTGCGCAGAAAGAACAGCTATTTTTAAAGCTATGAGTGAAGGCGAAAGAGATTTTGTAGCTATAGCTATACTTGGGGGAAGTTCTGCCTTATCTAAAGTTGCTGAATATTGCTCTCCATGCGGAGTATGCCGGCAGGTGTTGGCAGAATTTTGCAAGGCGGATAATTTTGATGTCATTTTATATAATGGAACAGAATATAAAATATTCAAGCTAAAAGATTTATTGCCGGAAAGGTTCACACTATGAGGATGCTAGATATTATCACAAAAAAGCGCGACGGAAATGCTTTGACGAAAGAAGAGATCGACTTTTTTGTCACTGGGTACGTAAAATCAGAAATACCGGACTATCAGGTAGCCGCATTGCTGATGGCTATTTATTTTAAAGGCTTATCCGAACCTGAGACCATAAATTTAACCCTCGCAATGGCAAATTCAGGAGAGAAAGTGGATCTATCTATGATCCCTGGTATAAAAATAGATAAACATAGCACAGGCGGCGTAGGAGATAAAACTACGCTCATAGTTGCTCCGATAGTTGCGTCTTTGGGAGTATTTGTCCCCAAAATGAGCGGAAGAGGATTGGGTTTCACAGGTGGCACAATCGACAAATTGGATTCTATCCCGAATTTGCAAACATCAATGCCGATCGATGCTTTTGTGGATATCGTAAAAGAGGTTGGCTTTAGCGATATAGGACAGTCTGAAAATTTAGTCCCAGCAGATAAAAAAATTTATTCTCTGCGAGATGTAACAGCTACAGTAGAGAGTTTGCCCCTCATCGCTTCCAGCATCATGAGCAAAAAGATAGCTTCCGGCGCAGACTGCATTTTGCTAGACGTAAAATGTGGCTCCGGAGCATTCATGAACACTCTGGATGATTCTATTGAGCTTGCAAAGATCATGGTAAAAATAGGAGAACATTTTGGCAAAAAAACTGTAGCACTAGTGACCAATATGGATTCACCACTTGGCAACGCTATAGGCAATAGCATAGAAATAGTGGAAGCATGCGAGACCTTAAAAGGAAAAGGACCTTCTGATCTGACAGAGCTTTCTATAGAATTGGCGGCAAATATGCTAAACTTAGCCGGCAAAGGCTCGCTTGAAAGCTGCAAGCTAATGGCGAAAAGAGCTATTGCAGATGGCTCTGCCTTTGAAAAATTGAAAGCTATGGTTAAAGCTCAAAATGGAGATATATCTTGCTTAGAGGATTATTCTAAATTTTCTAAAGCAAAATTTCAATATCACGTAAAGGCTAAATCCAGCGGCTTTATCAATAAAATAGATGCAAAACTTTGCGGAGAAGCTGCTAAAATTCTAGGAGCAGGTCGCCAAAAGAAAGATGAAAAAATCGATTGTAGCGCAGGGATAATTCTACACAAAAAGGTGGGCGATCGCATAGACTCAGGCGAAACAATAGCGACACTTTATTCTTCTAGCTTGGAAAAACAAAATGACGCTATAAAAGTTTTTTCTAATTGCACCTTGATAAACGACAACCTCAACCAAACATTTCCTCTAATTTATGCAAAAGTTACGTCAGCCGGAATAGAGAAATTTTGAAACTTAAGTTATTTTCTGTTTTTTTATATTAAGTTTAAAGTACTGCTACAGTTTTTCTATTGATGCATTATGACAAAGCTCACGGTTTGCCGGTTTTATGTGATATTTTATTTTAACTTTGAGAGATTTAATTTTATACTTTCTGATAGTGTTGACAAAAACTGGGAATTAGTGGGTTTAATAATCTCATTATTTTTGGTGAATAATTCCTTGTAACTATCATTACACTTTTTATGTGCGTGGATGGTTGTATTTCTTATCGCACTTTCGACGCAATTTACAGAAGTATCTTTCTTTTGCGCTACAATTTCATAAATCTCAGACGTTAAAAAATGAGATTGCGCAGTGACCATAAACTTTAAAGCTTCAATTATATACTGATACCCCAATTGATTTAGCGGTATGCCTAATTCCATCAGTTTTTTCTTTATGATAGAGTCTAAGACGGTATTTTCTTTTTCAAAAAGAAAATTCTCATCTGATCCATTTTCGTATAAAAACCTTATCCAATCCAATAAAGATTGCTTTTTTGCAGGTTTGACCATATAATACGTGGCCCCTAAATTAAGCACTCTATTAATAATAAGATCGTTACTGATGGCAGATAGCACTATAAAATGAATAGGTTTTCGGTAATCTTGCTGTGTCTTCTGTAATACATAAATGCCATCTGCTACCGGCATGATTATATCTAAAATCACTATATCCGGGCACAAATAAAAAATTTTATCAACAGCACTTGCTCCATCGTTAGCGGTGTCACATACATTTATGTCAGCAAATTTTTTTAGAAAATTAGATAATATATCGCAAACTTCAGAGTTATCATCTACAATCAAAACTTTAATCTTGCTTTGTTTCATTTAAAAATTATATCACGTCAATTTCTTAAAAAAATTTTCATTTATTAAATCGCTTATAATCCCACAAGCTGATTCAGGTCTGATCGAATTTTCATAAAGATATCTAATGATATCTACTATAAAGCTTTTAGAGTCTGAAATTTGCTTTAAAGAGGTTTTTTCACGGATAGTATCTTTTTCAGAAATTATCTCGACACCATAAGTAGGAGCAGAATCAATATCAGTCTCATATAAGTTATAATATATGTTTTCCATATCTTGGATATCTTTAATATAAGTGAATTGTTTTTTGAATAAATTTTCAGTTCTGTTCATGAGAATACCTCCTAAATAATAGAATCATTTTTTTGACATCTTTCGTCTTTTTTTATTATAATAAATTTGTGAAAATTTTTCAACATTTTTTCTACCTAAAATATTCGAGAATTTTCGTAAAAAGCAAAATAATCAATGTACTTTTTAACTGGAAAAATTCCCCTCTCCTTGACAGCCCCTTAACTTGGAGCTTATAATAAAGTATAATTTTTAATTTTCAGAAGGAAGACAATTTTATGGACGGAAAATTTACGTCTTTCGGAGCAAAAAAGATCTGCTCAATGGATAATTTTAGCAAAGAATCAAATATGGATGCAGATTTACTGCATAAACCTCTAAAGGAACCCAAAAAACTTCAATCGAAATACGATGCTATAAGTCTCTTGTATGCTATAGAAATAGATGCTTCTGCTAAGCTTTTGAATAAAGCTAAAAACATCCAGATTTTTTGCAGAGAAAAATTTTCGAAAATTTTCGAAAATTTTCGAAAAAAAACCGAAACTCTGAGTATCAAAGTCAGTATCTATGAATCGAAAACTTTAGACGAAATAGTGGCGTATGTCTTGGATTTTCCCTCTACCATTATATTGATGGATGTCTTAAAAGATGAAAGCGATTTGGAGTTTTTTTCGAATTTTTTGGAATTTCAACGAATCCCTGCTATCAACATCTCTGATTGCAATATTCTCTTGACAAATAAGGCGTGTATCAATGTTGCAATGCAAAAAGATCTTCTGAAGTCTTTGATAGATATAGAGAAATTTCAGATTTTTTTGGATTGCGTTTACCTAAGCTTAAAAACACGGCAATTGATAGATTTTAAATTAAATAAATGTGAAAAAGTTAAAAGCTAGTAAGGTTCTTTTTTACCTCTTCACAAATCTATGTTTATTTTCTAAAGCTGGAAGCTTGAAGGTCCATATTAAAAATTTAGAGGAGAAAAACATGCTAAAACTAAAGGAAGTAGTGATAGTTGAAGGAAAATATGACAAAATAAAGCTTTCGCAGATTGTAGACGCATTGATAATAGATGTAGGTGGCTTTAAGATATTTAAAGATAAAAAAAAAGTAGATCTAATAAAAAAATTAGCTGCCAAAAACGGCGTCTTGATCTTGACGGATAGTGACGCTGCCGGCTTTATGATTCGCAATTATTTAACTGGGCTGCTGCCTCCGGATAAAGTTAAGCATGCATATATACCGGATATTTTAGGGAAGGAAAAAAGGAAAAAAGTCTACTCAAAAGAGAGAAAATTAGGAGTAGAAGGAATGGAAGACAAAATAATTTTAGATGCAATAGAAAAACTTGCACTAAAACAAAATAAAGTTGTAAATAATAAAACAAATAGGCTTATAACTAAGCTTGATTTTTTTGATGATGGCCTTTCTGGTACAGAAAATAGTACATTGAAAAGGAAAAAGCTAATAAAAAAATTAAATCTACCTGAGCATTTATCTCAGAACGCTTTGCTTAAAATTTTGAATGAAATTATCTCCTATGATGAATACAAAAACATCTTAGAAGAGATATAGCACTACTTTGACTTTTTAATTTTACCGTATTACTTTATCCATAGTAGAGTTGCCGCATTGTATTTATATTGGGCAGCTTTATTATGTAGCTAAAATAAAAGGGAATGATTTTCTTGCAGCAAAAAGATAAACGCGAAACATCTGCGAAAAGAAGAGCCCATGGGATAGGTATTATACTTTTCCTTTTTACAATCTTTGCGGTCACTTTCTTTACGTTTACTATATTTTCACTTAAAGCAAACGGATTATTGGATGAATCCGAAGATGACGCTGCACTTTGTGAAGAGGATAGTATAGAAAATAGAGCTTATTCAGAGATCTTAGTGCCGAACCTTGTAAACCAGAGTTTTGAAAATTTGCAAAAAGAATATAAAGAAAACCAACAGTTCAAAATTTGCATATTAGATAAAGAGTTAAATGACAATATAGATATAGGCCACGTGGTCTCGCAAATCCCGCAAAAATGAAGCTCTGC
>JAFVAZ010000034.1 GCA_017480265.1 Clostridia bacterium | reverse complement strand
TACATAGGTGCGGAAAAGCGCGATACCGTGGCAAGCGAAAGCAGACCGCCAAATTGAATATGCTGTTTGCTTTGGCAAACCTATATCTGACTGACAAGCGCTTTGGAGTGTCAGCTTAATTGAGGTTTGACAAACGCGAAAAAGCTGAGGGTTTTCAACGGTTTGATAGCTTTTGAGCGGAGACTTATCTTCTGCTCTTTTTTGTTACTATTTATGCGGCGTTGCCTTAATTTATTTTTATTTCAGAATACCTTTTCGAGCGGAGAAAATTACCATTTTACTCCTCTTGTTTGCTATGAGTTTAAAAAAAAATTTTTTATTTTTACCTCTTGACGTTTCTTAGCAGGTTTTACAATATTTCTAATGGTAAGCTTAAAAACAAATATCCTAAAGGTTTGAGAAATAATTAAATAATCTAACTATGTTTTAGGCAAAAAAAGAGTTTTTTAATTTTTTTAGCTTAAAAGGCAACAAAAAAGCGCTTCTTCAAGGGACTTCAAAAATTAAGCTATTAAAAATAATAAAAACGTTGTATAATGAAAATATACTAAAAAGGATAAGGGACTGTGATGTGTAGATATATATTGAGTAGCGACAATATAACGATAAAAAAAGTATCAAGGTTGCTTATATCTAAAAAATACAGAGAAAAAGAGAAAAGATTTGTTTTGGAAGGAGCGCGGCTCTGTGGGGATGCTGTAGATAGTGATGTGCTTATAGATAAATTCCTTTACACAGAGAAAGCTCAATGTAAATACAGAAAGATTATAGATAAGATTAAAGCAGTCGCCAAGGAATCTTATTTGATTTCAGAGAAAATTTTAGGCTACATTTCAGATACGCAAACTCCACAAGGTTTAGTTTGTGTATGTATACATAAAGAAAATCTGTTCGACCTAGATAAGATAAAGGATTTAAAGAATCTCATTGCGCTGGAGAATATGCAAGACCCTACAAATTTAGGGACGATCTTTAGGACGGCAGAAGCTTTAGGTATAGGTGGAGTGATTTTATCCGACGATTGTTGCGATGTTTTTAACCCGAAAGTGCTAAGGGGAAGTATGGGAGCGATATTCAGGATCCCTATTTATATTGCTAAAGATATAAAAGATGTGCTGACTTTACTTGAAGGTAAATTTAAAACATACGCAGCAGTACCGGATAAAGCCGCGGGAGATATCAAAAAAGCAGACTTTTCGTCTCCATGCTTAGTGGTGATAGGAAATGAAGGGAATGGGATAAAGGAAGCGACAATAAAGGCATGCAAAGAAAAAGTAATGATCCCGATGCTTGGCAGAGCGGAATCTTTAAATGCCTCTGTGGCTGCTAGTATAATAATGTGGGAAATGGTGAGAGGAGGTCTATGTGAAAGAAGCTGACATGAAAAAGACATACAGATGGATTTGCCTGCAAAAGGCTCTAGGCTATGGGAGCAGAAAGATAAAAGAAATTTTAAAGATTTATAAGACTTCAGAAGAGTTTTTTAAAGCATCTAAAGAAGAATGGAGTAAATGCAGGTTATTCACGGCCAGAGAACTACAAAAATTATTAAATTTTGATTATTCTATAGCAGAAAAAATAGAAGAGACTTGTGATAAAAAAGGATATAAAATAGTAACTTACGAAGATGACAATTATCCTAGCAAGCTAAAGGGTATTTATAATCCTCCGGCGGTGCTTTATGTAAATGGAAGTTTCCCAAAAGTAGATAAAGAACTCGCAATAGCGATAGTAGGGACCAGGAGCGCTACAACATATGGCCTGAAAACTTCATTTGATTTTGCATATAATCTTGCGAAAAAAGGTGTGATCATAATAAGTGGTGGCGCGCTGGGAGTAGATACTTCTGCGCAAAAGGGTGCCGTTTTGGCCGGAGGCAAGGTAATTTCCGTCCTAGGGTGCGGTATAGATTGCAAATATTTAAAGAAAAACGATGATTTAAAGAAAACAATAGCAAAAAGCGGAGCCGTAATCTCAGAATACGAACCGGATTATCCGGTAATAGGGAGAAATTTCCCGATAAGAAATAGGATCATAGCGGCGTTATCTCATGGAACCTTGATAGTGGAAGCAGGGCAAAAAAGTGGCGCCTTGATTACGGCAAATTTGGCTTTAGAACAAAATAGAGATCTGTTTGCTATACCGGGGGATATCAGGAGCGAAGTTTCGCTTGGTACCAATAATCTTATCAAAGAGTGCGCAAAACCGGTAACGCAAGTTGAAGATATATTGGAGGAGTACTACTTGCGCTTTCCTGATCTTGGAAATAAAATAAACTCAGAGAGATTAGAAAAAATAGTAGATGACAGCGATAAAAATATTGATAGCTTGGAGAGTCAAAGAGATGAAATACAAAATGCAGAAAATGAGAACTTGAATATTTCTAAAAGAGCAAAAATAATATATAATTTATTAGAAAGAGACAGAGCATTTGTCTTTGATGAAATAGCAATTCTGTCCGGGCTTAATGCTGCAGATGTTTTGCAAGGGATCACAGAGCTTGAAGTGAAAAAGCTTATATATAGTGGTCCGGGAAAACAATACAGAAAAAAATAATTAAGATATAGTAATGGGGGATTTTCTTGTCTAAGTTAATAATCGTAGAGTCACCGGCTAAGGCTAAGACTATAAAAAAATATCTGGGGAAAGATTTTGAAGTAGTGGCATCCATGGGGCATGTGAGGGACCTGCACAAGAGCAAACTGAGTGTGGATGTAGACAAAAATTTTGAACCAGAATATGAGATCTTAGAGGGTAAAGAAAAAGTAATAAAAGAAATAAAAAAAGAAGCCAAAAATAGCGATGCAGTATTTTTAGCTACTGACCCTGACCGCGAAGGAGAAGCTATATCGTGGCATTTGGCGTATATTTTGGGGATGGATTTAAAGGAGAAAAATAGGGTAACTTTCAATGAAATAACTAAATCTGGGGTAAAGGCTGGAATGGCAAAGCCTAGGGAGATAGACATAAACCTAGTGAATGCACAGCAAGCTAGAAGGATACTCGATAGGATAGTAGGGTATAAGTTGAGCCCATTTTTATCAAGGAAGATAAAGATGGGGCTATCTGCCGGTAGAGTGCAAAGTGTAGCCGTTAGGATCATAGTGGATAGGGAAGAGGAAATCAGAAAATTTGTGCCTGAGGAGTATTGGACCATAGACGCTAAGCTTCTGCGGCAAGGTGAGAGCGAAAGCTTTGACGCGGCTTTTTATGGAACCCAAAAAGGCAAACTGAGAATTGAAAATAAAGAACAAGTGGATGAAATTCTGGGTAAAATAAAGGGTGCAGCTTTCTTAGTAGATAAAGTAAAGAAAGGCACGAGGAAGCGGCAGCCATCGCCACCGTTTACCACTTCTACTTTGCAGCAAGAGGCATCAAAGAGGTTAAACTTTACTGCTAAAAAAACTATGAAGATAGCGCAGGAGTTGTACGAAGGTATAGACATAAAGGGGAAAGGTGCAACCGGTTTGATTACCTATATGAGAACGGATTCGCTAAGAGTCTCTGAAGATGCTTTAAAAAACCTCTCCGTGTACATCAAAACCCGCTTTGGAGAAGATTATTTGGTATCAAAGACCAGGTACTTTAAATCTAAGGGCAATGTGCAAGACGGCCACGAGGCAATAAGACCCACAGCGATCGATTTGACACCGGAAGAAGCCAAAGGATCATTAAACAGAGACCAGTATAAACTTTATAAGCTTATTTGGGAGAGGTTTGCAGCAAGCCAGATGGCAGAGTGTATTTTGAATACAAAAAGCGTAGATATTTTAGCAGGAGACTATATTTTCAGGGCTTCCGGCTATACTGTAAAATTTGATGGCTTTACGGTATTGTATCAAGATATAAACGATAACGCAGAGAAAGCAAAACTGCTGCCAGAGCTGAAAGAAGGAGAAAATCTATCTGTAGAAAAGATCACGCCTAATCAGCATTTCACAGAACCTCCTGCCAGATACACAGAAGCATCGCTCATCAAGGCGCTGGAGGAAGAGGGGATAGGCAGACCTTCTACTTATGCCGCCACAATTTCTACCATCACGGCAAGAGACTACGTGGAGAAAGAAGAGAAAAGCTTAAAGCCAACAGAATTGGGCGAAGTGGTGACCAATCTTTTGAAGGAGCGATTCCCTAATATAGTAAATCTAAAATTCACAGCTAAAATGGAGACGGACCTAGACACCATAGAGGAAGGTAAAGAAAATTGGACTGATGTTTTGGATGAATTTTATAAAGACTTCAGCAAAACACTTGAAAAAGTCACAAAAGATATGAAGGACGTCAAAATACGGTTAAAAGGTGAAGAGACCGATATAGTATGCGATAAATGCGGCAGAAAAATGGTGATAAAATCCAGCAGGTTTGGCAAATTTTTGGCTTGCTCGGGATATCCTGAATGCAAAAATACAATGAAGATGGACCCCAAAACTAAGCAGCCTTTGGATAAAACAGCTGAAGAAGAAAGCGACGTAGTCTGCGATAAATGCGGCAGAAAAATGGTTGTAAAATTTGGACGATATGGGAAGTTTTTAGCTTGCCCAGGATACCCTGAGTGCAAAAATATAAAAAATATAGAAGACAAGCTGGGCGTAAAGTGTCCTAAATGCGGCGGCGAGATAGTAAAAAGGTTTACAAAGCGAGGGAGGATATTCTGGGGGTGCAATAAATACCCGGATTGCGATTTTGTATCTTGGGATGAACCGTCTGAGAAAAATTGCCCTAAATGTAATAAAATGCTCTTTATAAAGAGGAACAAATCCGGCGCAAAATATTATTGCGCGGATAAAGAGTGCGGATTTGAGAAAAAGTTTGATGAAAGTTAACGTAGTAGGGGCGGCCTTGCCAGCTGCAAAACTGCTTGGCAGCTGGCTCTTAATTTGATAAAATAAAAGTATAGTGTAAAAATACGAAAAAGAGAGAAGTGTTGCACTTGAAAATAATAGTTGATGCATTTGGTGGAGATAATGCACCTTTAGAGATCTTGAAAGGTTGTGCGGCTGCCGTGGCAGAATATGGAGTAAATATTTTGCTTGTAGGGGCTAAGGAAAAAATAGAGAAAGTAGCAAACGAAAATAATATCTTACTTTACCATATGGATATAGTTGATGCACCGGAGATAATATCTATGGAAGATGATCCGGCAGATATAATGAAAGAAAAGAGCAATTCTTCTATGGCTAAAGGCTTGGAGCTACTGTCCAACGGAGAAGGAGAAGCTTTTGTCTCAGCCGGAAATAGTGGAGCATTAGTCATGGGTGCGACATTCATTGTCAAAAGAATTAAAGGTATAAAAAGATGCGCATTTGCACCAGTTATACCTAAAGAGAAAGGCTTTTTTATGCTGATCGATAGTGGAGCCAATGTGGAATGTCGCCCAGAAATGTTGCAGCAATTTGGAATGATGGGATCCATCTATATGAATAAAGTTATGGGTGTAGCAGCCCCACGGGTGGGTCTTGTAAACGTAGGGACAGAGGAGCATAAAGGTGGAGCATTCCAAAGGGAAGTCTATGAGCAATTAAAAAAGAGTAAGCTTAATTTTGTGGGCAATATAGAGGCTAGAGAAGTACCCATAGATGGCGCAGACGTTGTGGTTACAGATGGATTTACCGGCAATGTTATGCTTAAACTCTATGAAGGAGTAGCCACCGTTTTGATGGATAAAATTAAAGAGGTTTTGACTCAAAATATAAAGAATAAAATTGCAGCAGCGTTAATTTTGCCTGAAATGAAAAAATTAAAAGCAGAGATAGATTATAATGAATACGGAGGGGCACCTATAATGGGGCTGAGAAAGCCTGTATTCAAAGCGCATGGCAATTCATCGGCGAATACTTTTAAGAACGCTATAAGGCTTACTATAGACTATGTAAATGGAAATGTAGCGGATGCGATATCTAGGGCTTTGGATGATTTTGAAGAATAAAAAACATACTTGCATACATAACGCGAAAACTAGAGGGAAACGTGTTATTTAGGAAGGATAACTATGAAAAATTTGGATATTAGCAGGTTAGAAGAGAATATAAAATATAACTTTAAAAATAAAAAATTAATAGAAACAGCTTTGACGCATTCTTCCTTTGCGAATGAATCCAAAAAAAATGAAAAAAGTAATGAAAGATTAGAATTCTTGGGCGATTCTGTTTTGGGGCTAGTGGTATCAGATTATATATTTTTAAATTGTCCAGAATTGCCGGAAGGGAAGCTATCTAAGCTTAGGGCGTCGTTGGTTTGCGAAAAAACTTTGTGTAAATTTTCAAAGGACCTTCACGTTGGAGATTTTTTAAAGCTTAGCCATGGGGAGAAAAACTCCAGGGGCAACGAAAGACCATCTATATTAGCCGATGCCTTTGAAGCTATAATAGCTGCGATATATTTAGACGGAGGCTTGCTAGAAGCAGAAAAATTCATCCTCAGGTATATTATCCCAGAGTTTGAGAACCAAAACCTTATAGAGTTTAAAGATTATAAAACCATGCTCCAAGAGATTATCCAAAAGAATAAAAGCGAAACTATAAGCTACGTATTAAAAAAAGAATGCGGACCGGACCATAATAAGCACTTTGAAGTAGAAGTGAGGCTAAATAGTAATGTAGTAGGGAAAGGTGGCGGCAAAAGCAAAAAAGAAGCCGAGCAGCAAGCAGCCAGAGAAGCATTGGAGTTGATGGGATATTGAGGCACGCAAATGTAGCAATTTTTATTCCTCACAATGGATGTAAGAATAAATGCAGTTTTTGTGATCAAAGAAATATAACAGGAGTCAAGAAACAACCAACGACACAAGAAGTGCGGCAGATCCTGCAAAAAGCCGCGATAGAGATAAAAAATAGTGCTAAAAATTTTCTCAAGCCGGAGATTGCTTTTTTTGGTGGGAGCTTTACATCTATTGATAGAGATTATATGATTAGTCTCTTGGAGGTAGCTTGTGATTACTTAAACATAGGCGCATTTGTTGGCATAAGGATATCTACTAGACCAGATAGCATCGATGATGAAATCATTAAGATTTTGAAGCATTACGGAGTAAAGACGGTGGAACTTGGAGCTCAAAGTATGGATGACGAAGTCTTGCTTGAAAATAACAGAGGGCACACAGCAAACGATGTGAAATTAGCTGCCGAAAAAATAAAAAAAGCAGGGATAAACCTTGGTTTGCAGATGATGACCGGACTATATAAAAGCAACGCAGAAAAGGACAAAAATACTGCTTTAGAATTTATAAAATTAGAGCCCAGCATAGTAAGGATTTACCCTACGGTAGTTGTGAAAGGCACAGAACTGGAAAAACTCTATAATATAGGTGAGTATAAGCCGATGTCTTTTGAAGAGACGATAAATCTATGCAGTGAACTGCTGTTGCTTTTTGAAAAAAACAATATAACAGTCATTAGGCTTGGCCTCCACGATAGTAAAGAACTGAGAGAAAATATAGTGTCAGGGGTCTTTCATCCGGCATTTAGAGAATTGTGCGAGAGCAGACTATATTACCTTGATGCAATTAATAAGATCAAAGAGATTGAACTTGCGCAAAAATGCAGCATATCAGATGTTACTGTTAAAATAAACCCGAAGAGTAAATCAAAGTTTGTAGGGCAAAAAAAGGAGAATCTAAGAAAATTTGCTCAGCTGGGGTATAATATAAAAATAATACTGGAAGAAAAAATGAAAGGGAGAGAAATCTTAGTATCAAGATGAAAAGCGAAGCTAAATTCCAGGAGATAAATATCTAAAAGAAAGGGAAGGGGTCTGAGTGTTATTAAAGTTTCTTGAATTGCAAGGGTTTAAAACATTTCCTGAAAAAACGGTTTTATCGTTTAAAGAAGGCTTAACTACAGTAGTAGGCCCAAATGGTAGTGGCAAAAGTAACATAAGTGATGCTATACGCTGGGTACTGGGGGAGCAATCGGCAAAAGCTTTGCGCTGCTCAAAGATGGAGGATATCATTTTTAATGGTACTACAACCCAAAAGCCAAAAGGGTTTGCCCAAGTTACTTTGACGATAGATAACAAAGAGAAACAATTGCCGCTGGATGGCGATGAGGTTTCAATTACCAGGAGATATTATAGGTCCGGCGAGAGTGAATATCTAATAAACCAAAAAGAAGTAAGGATGAAGGATGTCCATGAGTTATTTATGGACACAGGGCTGGGCAAAGATGGATATTCGATAATTAGTCAGGGGAAGATAGATGATATAGTAGCATCCAAGAGTGAAGACAGACGAGAGATATTTGAAGAAGCAGCGGGGATATCGAAATATAGATATAGAAAAAGCGAGGCAGAGAGGAAGCTAGAGAAAGCAAACGAAAATTTAGTCCGCATAACGGATATCTTGGGGGAGCTAGAGAAACAAGTGGGACCGCTTTTTGAGCAATCTGAAAAAGCTAAAAAGTACCTTACGCTTTCTGAAGAGTTTAAAAAATTACAAATTGGCTTGTGGCTTTATGAACTAGAAAAATCAAATGACTTAATACAAAAGGAAGAAGCTAAATTAAAAATCGTCCAAAATCAATACGATGAAGTAGATGCTTATATAAGCAGAATAATCTCTGAGACGGAAAATACTTCTAAGAAGATTATTGAGTGTACCTCTAAACTGGATGGTTTGAGGCGAGAGATCTCTGCAAATGATAATTTATCTACTAAAGAAAGAGGGGAGATCTCCGTTTTAAATAATGATATTTTACATAATAGCGATAGAATAGTAAGGATAAAAGCTGAAATAGAAAATGCAAGAAATTTCTTCAAAAATATAGATGATTACTTAGAAAAAAGTATGGCAAAAAAAGAAAAACTACAAGTAGATATTGCAGAAAAAGAAAGTGAGTTAAATACTGCAGCAGAAAAGCAAACAAATACATCAGATAAAGAAACTAAGCTAAAAAATGAACTATCTGCAATTGGGGTAAAAGAACGATCGCTGATGGAAAGGTTAAATCAGCTTAAAGTTGAAAAGATCTACGCTAAGAATTCTTTTCTAGAACAAAAAGAAAAAAAAGAGAATCGCGCCAAAAATGAAGAGGACTATAAAATAAAGGAAAAAGAATTAAGCGAAGAACTTGCTCGTATACAGGATGATGTTAATAACTTTAATGTTGAACTAGAGAATCTATCTACAAATATTTCTAAAAAAGAAGATCACATAAATACTTTAAAAAAAGAAATAGAAGATAAGAAAAATGAGATTAATTCCATAAAGCTAAACTACGAGGCACAGATCAGAAAAGCTGAGATGCTTGAAAGTATGGAGAATAATCTGGAAGGTTTTACGCTGAGTGTAAAGTTCATAATGTCTGAAGTGAAAAAAGGGAATACAGCGGGGATATATGGCACTGTATCAAAGTTAATAGATGTTCCAAAGCCATACGCAGTAGCCATAGAGACTGCAATGATGGCTTATATGCAAATTATAGTAGTAGAGACTCAAGATGACGCCAAATGCCTAATAAATTTATTAAAGGAAAAGAAAATAGGCAGAGCAACGTTTTTGCCTGTTTCTACTATAAAAGGGACAGAGTTAAGACGCGCAGATTTTAGTAAATATGCAGGCTTTGTAGGGATAGCCAGCGATTT
>JAFVAZ010000033.1 GCA_017480265.1 Clostridia bacterium | reverse complement strand
TTAAAAAATAAGGGAAATGTAGAATTCATTGATAATAGCGTGGTGAGCAAATTAAATGCGTCAAATGAGCTTGAGAGTATCGAAATTACCAATAATAAAACTGGAGATATAACAAACATTACAGTAGACGGGCTCTTTGTAGCAATAGGTAGGGTACCAGCAAATAAAAGATTTGCTAAATTTGTTAAGTTAGATGATGCAGGGTATATCCTATCAGATGAGAATTGCCACACCAACGTAAGTGGGGTATTTGCAGCGGGGGATACTCGCAATAAAAAAGTTCATCAATTGATTACAGCTGCAGCCGACGGAGCTATAGCAGCTACAGAAGCTATAAAATTTATAACGGGATGCCATTAAAGTGTTGTGTTACGTAAAGAACGAATCACGCTAAAATTTATAGGTAATTAAAAGAAAATATTTTATCTTGTTATTTAAAATATAATGAATTAACCTCTGTATTTTTACCAATAATTAAATGTAGGTAAGATTATGGAGGTTAAATTTTTATGCATTGCTATAATAAGGTTGAAATTTGTGGCTTGAATACAGCAAGTTTAAAAGTTTTAAGCGAAAAAGAAAAACGAGAACTCTTAAAAAAAATGAAAACCGGAACAAAACTAGAACGAAAAAAGGCTAGAGATGCTTTAATAAACGGCAACTTGAGATTAGTTTTGAGTGTTATACAGAGGTTCACAAACAGGGGAGAAAATTTGGATGATTTATTTCAAGTTGGATGCATTGGACTGATCAAAGCGATAGATAATTTTGATGTTAATTTGGATGTGAGATTTTCAACATATGGCGTGCCAATGATTATAGGTGAAATCCGGAGGCATCTTAGAGATAACAATTCCATCAGAGTAAGTAGATCTATGAGAGATGTAGCTTATAGAGCTATGCAAATTAAAGAACAATTGATGTTAAAAAATAACAAAGAGCCAACTGTAGAGGAAGTAGCCAAAGAGATGGAAGTCTCAAAGGAAACTTTGGTATTAGCGCTAGAAGCGGTAGTGGAGCCAATATCTTTATTTGAGCCTATTTTTTCAGATGGCGCCGATACGATTTATGTGATGGACCAAGTAGGGGATAAAAATGAAGATATAAATTGGTTAGATGAGATTATATTGAAAGAATCGATAAAAAAATTGACACCAAGGGAGAAGAATATTTTGCGGTTAAGATTCTTTAAAGGGAAAACTCAGATGGAAGTTGCAAATGAAATAGGTATCAGCCAGGCACAGGTCTCTCGCCTAGAAAAAAACGCACTGGATAGTATAAAAAACCAGCTTGAATCAAAATAGCCGCTTAGTTTACAAAAATATATTTCTAGAAAAGGGGAATATTAATATGCTAGAGCTTGTGAGGAAAATTATACTGGGAAAAGACAGCTACCAACTAAACAAAAAAGATATAAAAACTTTTACCCCGGTAGAAAAGTCACTAGATAAAAATTTACTTTATTTAAAAAACATATTTAGTGATAGCGAAGACCTAACTATACGAGAGTTTAATATACAAGATAAAAAAGCCGCCGTTGTAACAATTGAGGGAATGATAGATAAAGAGACTTTAACTTCAAGCGTTATGATGCCGATATTAAAAGATACATCAACACACGAATCTACTCAAGAAGATCAGTTTAGGTATATAAGAGATAATATCTTGGCTACGAGCGAACAATATGAAGTGAAAAATTTTGAAGAAGCTTTAAACTATATGATGTCGGGGTTTGCACTGATAATATTGGATGAAGTGCCGTCAATCTTGGCTTTAGGGCTACAAGGCTTTAAATTTAGAAGCATCTCGGAGCCAGTAGCTGAAGTTATGCAAAAAGGCAGTAGGGAAGGTTTTGTAGAGACTTTAAAGGTCAATATGACGTTAATAAGGAGAAGAATTAAAAATCCGCAATTAAAGTTTGAGAGCATGACAGTTGGGCAGATAAGCAAAACGAACGTTAGCCTGTGCTATCTCAAAGATACAGTATCAGATAAGATTCTAGATGAGATCCGAAAAAAAATAAAAAACGCAGATTTAAAATATTTGTTGGCAGCGGAATATCTGGCAACTTATTTGGAAGAAGACGATAGTTTTTCGGTTTTCAGTTCAGTTGGTTTCTCAGAGCGGCCCGATACCGTATGCGGAAAAATCTCAGAGGGGAGGGTAGCTATTTTGATAGATGGCGTCCCCAGCGCAATTATAGTTCCGTATTTATTTATTGAATATTTCCAAACATTGGATGATTATGCAGTAAGACCATATTTTGCTACTTTGACAAGATGGCTAAAATATATGGCGTTTATAATTTCAACTATATTGCCGGGGATGTATGTAGCTTTAGGTACATTTAATCCGGAAGTGTTCCCGAATAAATTAATCAATAAGATAGCGGTAGCTATAGGGGATACGCCGTTCCCGATCTTACTAGAGGCTATAATAATACATTTTGTATATGAAATAATGAGGGAAGCTGGGCTGAGGCTACCTAGGACGCTTGGGCATGCTGTGAGTATAGTGGGAGCACTGGTAATAGGAGAAACAGCAGTAGAGGCAGGGCTTATCGGCGCGCCAACTTTGATGGTAGTAGCGCTTACGGCTATATCGTCGTATGTAATCCCAAATCTATATGAAGCGGCAGCTGTACTGCGGTTTGTCTTTATATTGATAGGTGGAACTTTTGGGATAGTAGGAGTTATGGTGCTTTTTTCGGTTGTTCTTTTAAATATTTGTGCCAAGAATAATTTCGGGGTACCATTTTTTGCTCCGGTCACGCCGTTTAACCTAAAAGGAATGAGAGATGTAGCGGTGAGAGCTAGCTGGAAGATACTCTCCAGAAAATATGAGAAAGTCCAAAATGTATCTGATACAGCAGATGAATAGTACGAGTAAATTTATCAGTGAAAAATCAAAGGAAAGAGGTACTAAGTTTGAGTAAAGAAAATAAAATAACATCATACCAATTATTTTCGATATTATTTTTAATCGACATCATTATAGTGCTGACTTATAGCCCGAAGCTCTCGAGCAGTAGCGGGATAAGAGACTTCGTTATTTCTTCCGGCATATACTTTATATCTAATTTTATTTTAGTCTTGCCGATTTATTTTTTATATAAAAAATCTCCTCATTTAGATATATTTTCTGGGAAGTTAAAGATCTTATATCGATTTGTTTATTCGATATATTTCTTGTGGATAGCTTGCTATACGATTTCTATTTTTAAAATCTTCATAATAAACGTTATGTCACCGGAGATTCCCGTGACACTTTTGATTGTATTTACAACAACCTTTGCTATTTATGCAGCATCCAGGGGGATTCATGCTATTGTAAGGACATCGGTGATTGTATTGGTTATCATAGAATTTTCATTAATGCTTATGTTTTTATCGTTATTTTCCAGGGTAGAGCAGGATAACTATGTGAGTTTTTTTGAGCATGGATTTTCTGATACCATAAAAGGTTTACTATATATGATAGCTAGAGATTTCACGTTGCCGATTATTTTAGTGCTATTCCCTATAATCGAAGGCGGCAGCAAAAAAACATTCATTAGCTGGAATATAGCTTCAACGGTATTTTTTATAGCAATGGATTTATTATTGGTAGGCTCGCTAGGGAAATATATAGACACACAGTTATTCCCCGGGTATATCTACGCGCAGATCTCAGATATAGGAGTATTCAAGCATTTGGACGCAATATATATCGGATTTTTTTCTATGGGTATTTTTATTTTGATAGCCACCTTTTTATATTTATTTTTATTTGTATGCAAAGATATCAAAAGTCAATCTCTAAAGCACAAATCCAACTTTATAGGACTCGTTATAGTTTTTATCTTAGGGTGTTTTTTGCCGGATAACAAAAACTTCAATTACTTTATATTTAATAAATACGCGCTATTGATTTTGACATTGACAGTATCGGTGATTTTACCGCTGGTTTCATTTATTATATCTAGCAATGAAAATAAGCAAGCGGACCTATAGCCGCCGATAAAAACAAAGAACATTTTTAAATAAAGAGATAGAGAAGGGTATTGAGGATGAAAAAAGCAACACTGATTATTTTGCTGATAATAATGCTAATATCATTAACAGCTTGTACAGAAGCATTGCAGATGAACCAAAGGCTATTGGTGCAGGGCATAGGGGTAGATAAAGTAGAAGATGGCTTTAAGCTTAGCATACAGGTTTTAAATTTAGACCAATCTACAAAAGAAAATAAAACTACACCCAAAGAAGTGCAAGTGGTAAGTGCATTTGGAGAGACGATAGGGGATGCGTTTGATAATATAAAAAATCAAACAGGGAAAAAGCCGCTTTTATCACAGTCTTTAATTTTGATAATAGGGAATGAAGCGGCAAAAGATGGAGTAAGGTCGTTTATAGATTTTTTTGTAAGGCACAATGAAATTAACCCCTCTGTAGAGATAGCTGTATCGGAAGAAAAAGCCGAAGATATCTTAAGAGCAAAATTTGACGATAAGCTTATAAGCGCAGAAGAAGTCTTATCTATACTAAAGTCTAACCATGATTATGCTTCTAAACTAAATTTTAATTTTGGCAATTTTATAAATTTGCTGGATAGCTACAGCGAAGCTTCAACCCACTATGTAAAAAGACAAAAAGATGGAGAGGATAGCAAAATAATATCCGGTCAGATTGCTGCTTTTAAAGAAGATAAGTTTGTAGGGCATTTAGATAGTAATGAGAGTAAAGGATATCTGCTGCTAAAAGGGAAAGCCAAATCTATGTCAGATATAGTAACTCCCGAAGATGGATTAAAGGTAACTTACGTAATATCTGATATCTACAATAAATCAGATATAGAAAAAAACCAAGATGCCTATAAGGCACTTATTAAAATAAAAGCAAAGATTTATATAGATGAAGCGGAGCAAGAAATAGCCCTAGATAGCAATTTAGGGACTATATCAGACGCAATAAAAAATCGCTTAAAAAGCCTTATCGACAAAACCATAAATAAAGCTATGTTTGAGTATAAATCGGATATTTTAAACTTCATGAAAAAGTCCATAGATAAATTTGGAGAAATACCAAACTCGGCGGAAGATTTCATAAGCAAGTTTGCTTATGATGTAGATATAGATGTGGACCTAAAGCTGACTAAATAAATTTAAACTTTGACTTTTAAATTATTGAAGGTAGAAGTTATAATCCTATCGCAGCATTTAGGAGAATATAAAAATTCATCCATATGATTTTCATTAAAAAAGTACTTGGGTTTAGATGGCGTATAAGTATAGGTAAAAGTATCTATTATGATTAACTTGATTTTCATTTTAGAAGGGATGATATTTTTTATATATACGCTAGCTTGCTGACCAGGGCATATGTTTTCTTTATTTTCCGCAAGGCCAGCTAAATTGGGAGTAAGTTCGATAAAAGCGCCGTAGTCTTCTACAGACCGCACAATCCCTGCTACAGTTTCTCCTATTGAAAAATGTTGAGCATTTTCTTCCCAAGTTCCTAGGAGTTCTTTATGAGTTAAAGTTATCCGGTTGTTTTCGTCTATAGATTTCACTATTACTTTGATGTCCATCCCTACGGATAGTCTTTCTTTAGGATGCTCTATCCTGGAGACAGATATAGCGTCGATAGGCAATAGTGAAATGACCCCGCAGCCAATATCTGCAAAGGCGCCAAATGGTTCCAGATGAGTAATCTTAGCGTTTATTACATCTCCGGCGGTTTTAGTAGTGATGAAATTTTCCATGCATATTTTTTGCGCATTTCTTCGGGATAGCGTTGCGTATAGGTTGTTATTTTGATCTCTTTGTATACTAGTGATGGTAAAGCAGACCGGCCTATTTACCTTCGAGATAACAGCAATATCGCGTACGGTACCTTCTTTAATCCCTATAGCACCTTCTAGTCTAGGGATAATCCCTTTCATCAGGCCAAGGTCTACTATCAGGTTATGGTTTCCGTCGCAGACTATAGCCCGGGCTTCCAGTATTTTATTATTATGATAAGCTTCCGTTAAAGAAGTAAGATTTGAAAGTGCCAATTTATTTTCGACAGTGTCGATCAGCCATCCTTCCGGAAAAAATTCTATCATTTTATTTCCTCCTGTTTCTATGGTTATATGTAAGTATTTATATGCAAGAAGCGAAACTTAATATTACGAAAGTTGTAAAAGGATTTATAGTTTTAAGAATTTTTCTCTTTTTATCGCTTTAAAAGGTCTAGTTGACAAACGAAGAAACGTGTGGTAAATTTATATTATAGTTAGCAATCTAAGTACATGAGTGCTAATTATGATACTTGATACTTCGAAACTTTTTGGGGGGTGATTTTCATAGAACTCTCGCAAAGGAAGTTAAAAATACTATCAGCCGTAGTGGAGAGCTATATCAAGAATGGAGAGCCTGTAAGTTCCCAAAATTTATGTAATATTTTAAATTTAGGTGTTTCATCGGCAACTCTTAGGAATGAAATGGCAGAGCTTACGGAGTTAGGTTTTTTGGAGCAGCCACACACATCGGCAGGGCGCATTCCTTCTGATGTTGGGTATCGGTTATATATTAATGAATTGATGAAGAAAAAAGCTGTACCAAAAACGATAAAACATTTCATCAATAGCTCTTTGAACGTTAGCTTTGATACTCCGGAGGACTTACTAAATTTAGCAGCGGTTATTTTAGCTAATATCACAAAATGTGCGGTTATCTCGGAAGTGCTTTTTTCAGAAGATGAGAAGATCATCAACATAAACGTAATAGAAAACAACAAGCACGTGGCTATCATGACGTTGACTACTTCCACAGGAAAGGTAAAAAGCAAATTTTTTAGATTACCGTTTATTTTAAGGCAAAAATATTTAGATCTTTTGAACCGCATCTTGAATGAAAACTTCTTAGGCTTAGTGATATCGCAAATAGATTGGCAATTAGCGCATGATGTAGCAGCAAGAGTAGAGGAAGCTTCCAGTATAGTAGCTGATGTGATGTTGGTATTTTTGGAGCTTTGCAGTGAATTTTCTAAGAACATTGTGCATATAGAAGGGCAGGCAAATCTTCTTTTTGGCTCAGACTTTGACCTAGATTATGCG
This sequence comes from Clostridia bacterium, assembly GCA_017480265.1. Lineage (GTDB taxonomy): Bacteria > Bacillota > Clostridia > Oscillospirales > Acutalibacteraceae > UMGS1224. The sequence continues at coordinate 4,368 of JAFVAZ010000033.1, read as the reverse complement.
TTAAATTTAATGGATTACTTAAAGCATCGAGATAGTGTAGAGAGATTGTTTTTGGAAGCTCAAGAAAATGAAAATACTCTGATAGGAAGAGAGATCAATAAAGCAGAGTTTAATAATTCAAGCATTATAACGAAAAAATATTATGTAAACGGTAAAGAATTCGGCTCGATAGGTCTAATAGCTCCGATGCGGATAGATTATGGTTCCGTGATATCCTGCATGGACTACTTAATCTCTGAAGTTGAGGATATATTGAGAGATTTTTTAGAATTATAATTGTAAAGAAGGCGTAAATTTGGAAGAAGAAAAAAATTTAAATCAAGAGCTTGAAAACATAGATGCAGAGCAAATAGTAGATGATGTAAGTTTGGATGATGTGCTGAAGGAAAATGAGAGGCTGCAAAAAGAATTAAACATACAGAAGGATTTATTCTTGAGAGTAGCTGCAGAGTATGATAATTACAGAAAAAGAACAGAAAGAGACAGCCTGCTCATATATAACGATGCCACTGCAAATGCAGTAGAATGTATGCTAACAGTAGCAGATAGCTTAGAAATGGCCAGCAAAGCAGTAGGCGGCACACAATCTGACTATCAAAAAGGTTTGGAGCTGGTTATAAATCAATTGAATGCTTCATTCAAAAAGCTCGGGGTAGAGTCGTTTGGGAGTGTTGGCGATACATTTGACCCGGATATCCACAATGCCATAGCCCATGCGGAAGATGAAGATACTGCAGAGAATACGATAGTAGAAGTATTTCAAAAAGGCTACAAACTTGGTGAAAAGGTCATCCGCCACGCTATGGTGAAGGTGGTTAATTAAGTAAATAAAGCGCAAAAATAAAGACGCTTTGGATGAAAGTTAATTTTTATAAATTATTTTCATAAAATTAATAAAATAAAATGTCAAAATGGCGAGAAGCTAAAATTTAGCTGATGGTTGCGAAGTAGCGAAACTTTAGTTTCTTTTGCTAAGTGTTTCTTTATTTAAAAGAAACGCAGAAGGGAGATTTTTGTAATGGCAAAAACCATAGGGATTGATTTAGGTACAACAAACTCGTGTGTAGCTGTGATAGAAGGGGGCAAACCGGTAGTTATAGCTAACGCGGAAGGTGCACGAACAACGCCATCGATAGTTGCATTTTCTAAAACTGGAGAAAGGTTAGTAGGGCAAGTGGCAAAACGCCAAGCAATTACCAATCCGGACCGCACAGTTTCTTCTATAAAACGTGAAATGGGCTCAAGCTACAAAGTGTCTATTGATGATAAGAAGTTCTCTCCGGAAGAAATTTCAGCCATGATTTTGCAAAAATTAAAGTCAGACGCAGAAAGCTACCTAGGAGATATCGTCACGCAAGCAGTTATAACCGTTCCTGCTTACTTCACAGATGCACAGCGTCAAGCTACTAAAGATGCAGGCAAGATAGCCGGGCTTGAAGTAAAGAGAATCATAAATGAACCTACAGCCGCAGCACTTTCTTACGGGATCGACAAAGAAAGCGACCAGAAGGTTATGGTGTATGACTTAGGGGGAGGCACTTTCGATGTTTCGATTATCGAAATGGGTGAAGGAGTGCAGGAAGTTTTGGCCACAGCTGGAAACAATAGGCTTGGAGGAGATGACTTTGACCAAAGAGTGATTGATTGGATGATTTCGAGCTTTAAAGCAGAATCTGGGGTGGACTTAAAAAATGACAAAATGGCAATGCAAAGGCTGAAGGAAGCCGCTGAAAAAGCAAAAATCGAGCTTTCGAGCGTTGCTAGTACTGCTATAAATTTACCATTTATCACTGCGGATGCTACAGGCCCTAAACATTTGGATTTGACTTTAACAAGAGCAAAATTTAACGAACTGACTAAAGATTTAGTAGAAAAGACCATGGGCCCTGTCCGCCAGGCTTTGGCTGATTCCGGTTTGGCTATTGGGCAAATAGATAAAGTTTTGATGGTAGGGGGATCTTCCAGGATTCCTGCTGTCCAGGAGGCTGTGAAAGATTTGATCGGCAAGGAACCATTCAAAGGGATAAACCCAGATGAATGTGTAGCTATAGGTGCGGCGCTGCAGGCTGGAGTATTAGGCGGCGAGGTACAAGGGTTGCTCCTTTTGGATGTTACCCCGTTATCCTTAGGTGTGGAGACAATGGGTGGAGTGATGACTAAGATAATAGACCGAAATACGACCATCCCAACGAAAAAAAGCCAAATTTTCTCTACTGCAGCAGATAACCAAACTCAGGTTGAGATCAATGTATTGCAAGGTGAACGTGAGTTTGCGAAAGATAATAAACAATTAGGGCTATTTACTTTAGCCGGGATCGCTCCAGCTATGCGTGGGATCCCTCAGATAGAGGTAACCTTCGATATAGATGCTAACGGAATTGTGAATGTGCATGCTAAAGACCTAGGAACGGGAAAAGAGCAGAAGATTACCATTACCTCCAGCACAAATATGACTAAGGAAGAAGTAGAAAAAGCTGTAAAAAATGCAGAGCAGTTTGCTGCAGAAGATAAAAAACGCAGGGAAGAAGTAGACGCGAAAAACGAAGCAGAAAATTTATGCTATTCCGTAGAAAAACTTTTGAACGAAAGTGCAGATAAAATAGACCAAGCAGATAAAGATGCTTTGAGTGAAGAAGTAAAAAAACTCAGGGAAACTTTAAGTGCAGGCAATATGGAAAATATCAAGTCCGAGATGGAAGCTCTGCAGAAAAAGATGTATGAAGTTTCCGCTAAATTATATCAGAATGCAGCGGCAGCACAGCAAGCGGCACAATCTACAGAGCAAGGCGCGAGCGATGCGTCTGAAAATACCCAAGATGGAAATGTCTATGATGCGGACTATAAAGATGTAGACAATAAGTAACCATCAAGCAGTTGATTTTTCATAAATAATAAATGCAAGCCAATGGCAGGAGCTCGTGCGATTTGCGTGCGAGCTTTTAATGCCAAAAGAGGAAAACATTTAGATAAGAAGGGGAGATTTGATAGTTTTGGCAGAGAAGAGAGATTACTACGAGGTTATGGGTGTAGGCAAGACTGCGACGGACGATGAAATAAAAAAGGCATTCAGAAAATTAGCAAAAAAATATCACCCAGACTTGAACCCCGGAGATAAGGAAGCAGAAGCGAAATTTAAAGAAGTAAATGAAGCTTATGAGATACTCTCGAACAAAGACAGTAGAGCAAGGTATGATCAGTTTGGCCATGCAGGAGTAGATCCGAGCTATTCTCAAGCGGGAGGTTCCGCTTGGGCAGGGAGTCCATTTGAGGCAGATTTTGATATAGGTGATATATTTAGCAGCTTTTTTGGCGGAGGCTTTGGCGGCTCCTCGCGCAGAAGAGCCAACCCTAATGCGCCAAGGCGAGGCGGAGATGTAAGTGCTGTGATTACATTGTCTTTTGAGGAGGCTGCAAAAGGTTGCAAAAAAGAAATATCGTATAAGGTGATTGAAAATTGCGCGGATTGTTCGGGAACCGGGGCCGCAAAGGGAACAAGTCCAAAAACCTGTAGTGTATGCAAAGGGTCAGGGCAAGCTACAGTAACGCAGAGGACGCCATTTGGTGTAGTGCAGACTACTAGAACCTGCGAAAGCTGTGCAGGCAGTGGCAAAATAATAGAAAAACCGTGTCCTGTTTGCTATGGTACGGGTCATATAAATAAAAATAAAAAGGTGGAGGTAAACATCCCTGCAGGGATAGATCAAGGGCAGATCCTGAATATTTCTGGCCATGGCAATGCAGGGAAAAATAAAGGGCCTAACGGAGATTTGCATGTACATATAAATGTAAGACCGCACGAAATCTTTAAACGGCAAGGAGACGATGTTTACTGCGATCTGCCTATCACGTTTGTCCAGGCAGCCTTGGGGTGCGAGGTCATCGTCCCTACACTGGAAGGCAAAGTTAGCTATCATATCCACGAAGGAACCCAGCCGGGCGATGTATTTAAACTAAAAAATAAGGGCATTGAAAGGCTGAATTCGCGGGGTAGGGGAGACCAATTTGTCAAAATAGTCTTAGAGGTTCCGAAAAATCTTTCCCAAAAGCAAAAAGATTTGTTGAAAGAATTCGAATCTATATCGCAAGAAGTAAATTATCAAAAGAGAAAAGGTTTTTTCTCAAAAATAAAAGAAATGTTTGGCGAATAGTTAAGAATTGTTCGGAAAGGAAATATTGTAGGTTACTTTTGGTCTTTTAATAAATTCAAATTGTTGGTAAACGAAAAAACACTTATATAAAAATAAGGGATAATGAAGAAAGTAGTAACAACCAACGGCTGCAATAGGAATAATAATGATGCTACCGGTACAAAAATATTGAAGTATTTTGATTTAGTTACTTTTTCTAAGTTTCTGCTTGTGGTAGTGT
>JAFVAZ010000032.1 GCA_017480265.1 Clostridia bacterium | reverse complement strand
TATTGCCGGAGGCTTGATCGGCGGGCTTGGCTTGTTTTCTATAGGGGCAGAGGCAGGAGGTTGCTCTGGACTGTTTTTTTGCTGTTCCGAGTTAATTTTTTGTTGATTAGGCACGCTATTATTGGTAGGGTTTAAATTTATATCTACCCCGTAAACGCATAAAAAGCTATAATTTATAATTAACAAAAAACAAGAGCCTAGTATGAAAAAGATCTTTTTCAAAGCTTTCCCTCCTCAGATTCCACTTAGATTTACCTATTTATAGTATTTGAAGTATTCCCTTTTCCGATTATACCACACCCGATACTATTTTAAAATATATTTTCTTTTATTAGATTTTTGATGCATTCATACAGCTCGTAAACTTTGCTTGAAATATTATTTATTGCATTATATCCCGCAGATAAATCCAAGCGATAGTCTCTAGCGAAGAATTTAAAGCTTATATATTTTTCGTTAGGCTTATTGCAGATCGATAAAAGGTCAGTATATCCCGAGAGATACGAGTGATTGTTCTTATCTACCAGTAGTAGCCCAAATACCAGCACAAAAAATAGAATAGTTACTGCACATGAAATAAACAATATTCGTTTTGATATTTTCTCTTCCTTCATTTTCGTCCTCTTTAAAATATGGTTTTCAATTCATGAAAATAGCACATTTTCCTATTGCAATTCTTTTAATAAATCGCCCAAAGCCCTCCCCAATAAAGCTCCAGAAACCACCGCTTCGTTTAAAGTATTGGCATCAGACCCCACTTCTATTAGCATAGATCCATGCGTTAAGTGCATATTATATCTGGCGTGCTTAAATAGTAGCGATCGCGTCATGCCGGGATACATAGTCTCGAGCTTTTTGTGAAGCTTTAGCGCTAATTTTAAGTTGCACTGCCAATCGGGATATTGCAAAGATCCGTCTGTGTCGCAACCTGCAATTATCATCACTTGAGCGACTTTCTTGCCATTATAAGAAAAAGTTGGTTTTATTTTTCTTCTTTCTTTGTTTTCTATAGTGTCTCTGTGGATATCTAAAACCACGGAGATTGACGGGTATCTTTCTAGGTTTTTTTTCACGGTCTCTTCAGATCTTTTATAAGAACCCGTAAAGGTAGGCTCATCGTGCACTGTTGTATCGTGTACGGCTTTTATTCCTGCATCTTCTAGGCTTTTACATATAGCGTTGCCTACTTGTACTACGTTAAATCTAGGATCGGTTGTTCTTGCATGGAAATTTTGATAATAAAAGCCTTGGTCTTTGTCCATATAAGCTTCACTTGTGTGAGTGTGAACCACCAGCACCTGCGGTTCCCCGTTATTATTCACGGTGATATCCGGTCGTTGATTCAAAATACTTCCAATGTCAAGATTTACATCGGTTTTATTATTAATATAAATATTATCGAATTTATCTCCACTGGCGCCAAATAAACACTCCACTATTTTGTAAGTAGGTTCTCCATCTTCATGAGGTAATTCAAATGGTGGAATGGCCTGCACTATAGCGTCTATATCATCTGGAGATCCCGGATCCGATGCAGCTTTATCCCACTCCCTGCCAAAGGTTATTACATTTGGGATATATACTCTGCTCTCTATAGTATCCCTTAAAGAATCCTCTATATTTACCGTATCTCTATTTCCGTTAAAGAAAATCATATTTGCAGCAAAAATACTGAATTCATTTAACTTACCCCTAAGGACCATAGGAGTCCACCACAAAAAAGAAAAAACGCAAATGGTTGTACTTAATAAGTTAAAAAAAATTAAAATTTTTCTTTTCCTTATTTTTCTCAAATTATCACCACGCTAAAGGTAGGTTGGCATAATATTTGATTTTGCACTTATTTTTCTATAAGTTTAATCCATTATTATAAAAATATGCGTCCTTTTTTAATGTTATGAATTAGCCTTGCACTAAATCTACGATATCTTCAATCGGTAAACTTTTGTGCTTCACGCAGTTTATCGATGATATAGAAGAAAATTGGCATAGCACCAAAATTCAATAATCTGTTGCACCTTAAAAACTTTTATAATATTATGATATTAAGAACAGTTTTTAAATCGAAGGTATGAGGAGGTGTAGTTGTTTGATCTTAGAGCAGATTGATGAAAAACGACTTTTGATAGCATTGTCTCGTGATGATATGCATATATTGGATTTAACATTTAAGCAGTTAAGCTGGAAAAACGAATATTCTAGACAGATTATAAAAAAGATCTTGTTAAGGGCGGAAAATGAGATCGGATTTTCAGTAGGTAATAACCAAATGATGATAGAAGCTATCCCTCAGAATAGCGGCTGCGTTGTTTTGGTGACGGTTTTACCTCAAAAGACACCAAATCGCAATCGCAAGCTCTTCAAAATCAAAGAAACCATTAAGCCATATTTATTCAAGTTTTGTTCGCTAGAGAATCTCTTCTGTGCTATTGAACGTATATTTAAAAATAAGAGCATAGCATTAAAAAGCTCCATCTTTGAGTGCAATAACGTCTATTTCCTATTGGTATATTCAAAGGGAAGCCTACCTTTTTCTATTAGATCCACATTGACGGAATATTGCGATGTGCTAAGTAGTGATGATATTTCTATATCCGAACTCATAGAACGAGGCAAACTTATAGTTAAAAATCAGGCTATTGAAACTATCGGGAAAACTCTGCTGAAATCTTAACTCCTTACTTTTTGCAAAAGTTTTGATTTTTTACAAATTGACTCCTTTGAAAATCTCCTCCTTTGCCCCTTTGCTTATTTTAAGTCAATATAAAAAAGATAAAATAAAGGGGTAGTAAGTTGTGAAGCTTTTTAATAAAACGTTATCTTCTTTGGTGATAATATTTTTTACATTTAATCATTTATGCCTGGGGCTAGAGAATAAACAGTTGCTGCAAAATAATTTAAATAACCTCCCGCAAAAGACCACAAAAAGAGAGATGCAGATCCTGCAAAAGAAAAATAATAGAAAATCTAATGTACCAAAGCCACGCATCAAAAAATCTTCTATGCAGATAAATAAAAAGGTAAAAGGATTTGTATTCTGCTACGGCATTCCTTTTTTAAAGCGGATCTTGGATGGGATCATAGATTACGCCATCGCTTCTATAATAGGAAAGATCATAGAGTACAAAGAAAAATACACTACGGGAATCTTTGAAAAAAGTATATAGATAGAAAATGCCATATCAAACGGAAACTAACTTGTTTTTTATAATGCCTCTGCTGTATTACACTACAGAGGTGTTTTTATTGATATTTGTAACCCGGATACTGTATAATTAATTGAGTAGCAATCATATCCCGTTAAGTTTGAAAGGAAACATCTAAATGAAAAAAAATATCCAAGCTTTTTTTGAAGAAATAAAAAATAAAAAAATAGCTTTTTGTGGTCTTGGCGCCACCAATCTACCGGTAGTAGAATTATTCTTAAAAAAGGGTGCGAAAGTTTTAGCTTGCGATATCACTCCCAGAGAGAAAGCCAATAAAGATATCTTAGCGCTTGAACGGCTTGGTGCAGAGCTAAAGCTGGGAGAAGACTATTTGAAAGATCTCGATGTAGACATTATTTTTCGCTCTCCCGGTCTTAACTTTTTATCTGCAGAATTGGCAGAAGCCCACAGAAGAGGGGTAGTAGTAACCTCTGAAATGGAAGTTTTTTTTGCCCTTTGCCCATGCAAGATAATAGCTGTGACTGGAAGTGATGGCAAAACTACTACTACTACAATTATCAGCGAAATACTGAAAAACGCCAGAAAAAATGTCCATTTAGGGGGAAATATCGGGAAGCCGCTTTTGCCGGATATCGAGCAGATTGGGACAGAAGATATAGTGGTAGTGGAGCTTTCTAGCTTTCAACTAATTTCTATGCGCTGCAGTCCAGATGTAGCCGTCATCACTAATATTGAACCCAATCATCTAGATGTACACAAAGATATGAACGAATATATATGTGCAAAGAAAAATATCTTCCTTCATCAAAGTGCTTTCTCTAAGACTATCTTGAACTTTGAAAATGATATAACTAAAAATTTTGCTAAAGATTGCAGAGGAGACGTTTGTTTTTTCAGTATACATAAGCCTATTGAAAAAGGAGTATCTTGCAAAGATGGCGTGATCTATTATGAAGATTTTCAAGGTAGGGTCCCTATCTTAAATAGGCAAGATATCCGCCTGCCGGGGGAACATAATCTAGCAAATTATATGGCGGCCATCGGCGCTGTTTGGGGAGAAGTTTCGCCTCAGAATATCTTAAATGTAGCGAGAACTTTCAATGGAGTAGAGCATAGGATGGAGCTTATCAGGGAGGTCAAAGGTGTAAAGTACTATAATGACTCCATAGCCACTAGCCCTACCAGAGTTACTAAAGGGATGCTTTCTTTGTTTGATCAGAAGATTATTTTAATCTCCGGTGGCTACGATAAAAAGATCCCGTTTGAATCTTTAGCTGATAAAATAATAGATAAAGTCAAAATACTGATCTTGATGGGACAAGCGGCAAATAAGATAGAATCTGCGGTAAAAAGATCCCCTAAATATGAGGTGAACCGCCCAAAGATCTTGCATGTAGATAATATGGAGCAAGCTGTAGAGACTGCGTATAAGCTTTCTGTACCTAATGATATAGTATCTTTGTCTCCAGCTTGCGCCAGTTTCGATCTTTACAAAAATTTCGCCGAAAGAGGCAATCACTTCAAAAATCTGGTGAATGCCCTTTAATCGCACAAAATTTGGTGCAAAGGAGTTTTAGTAGTGGAAGATATTATTTTTGATTTGGTTGAGGCTTTTGCTGTTTTAGGGAACGAATCCGGCGCGATCGATGCGGTTTTGCGCCATTGCCCGGAGTGTGTAGAAAGACACATAGATAAAAATAATAATTTAATTTTGACCATTTCACCGGGGAATCACAAAAAACACATAATGCTAGACGCTCACCTGGACCAAGTAGGCCTTATCGTGACGAACGTTTGGCAAGATGGCTTCCTGCAGGTGGCGCCGTGCGGGGGAGTGGATGCTAGAGTGTTGCCCGGGAGTTTGGTTAGAATTTACTCGGAGGATAATAAAACCTTCGATGGTATAGTGACTTCTATCCCCCCGCATTTATCTAAGGAGAAAGGGGACGAAGAATTCCCTAAAATATCCGAACTTTTTGTAGATACGGGACTCCGCGCAGAGGAGCTAAACTTAATAAAACCTGGGGACTTTGTTGGGTTTACAGCAAAACCTCTTAAACTCCTAAACGAAAACATAGCAGCACCGGGATTAGATAACCGTGCCGGGGTAGCGGCTGTCATTTGTTGCTTAAAGATCTTAGCGGAAAATATAGCAAAGTTAAAGTGCAAAGTGAGTTGCCTTTTTAGCACAGGCGAAGAAGTCACGGCCGTGGGAGCTAAGACCGCTGCTTTTTCGATCTCCCCCGATATAGCTATATCAGTTGATACATCATTTGCTGACCAAAAGAACGTGCCACCCAATAAATGCGGCAAGCTTTCTTTGGGGCCTATGGTGGGTATTTCTCCTATCCTTTCAAAGGAGATTGCAAGTGAATTGGTAAGGATAGCTAAATTAAACAAGATCCCTTATCAAAATGAAATCATGCCGGGGAAGACCGGTACTAATGCCGACGTAATTTCTCTTTCTAAATGCGGGATCCCTACAGCGCTGCTATCTATCCCACTAAGGTACATGCATACTCCTGTGGAAATAATTAACATGGAGGATGTGAAAAATACCGCAAGATTATTGGCGTGCTATATCTTGGAAGGAGGGGCCTCAAATGATTGATTTAAATTTGCTGAAAAGATTATGCCTAGCTACCGGAATTTCCGGCGATGAAGAAAATATACGCAAGATTATACTATCGCAGATCGAGGGTTATGTTGAAGAAGTGAATATCGATAACTTAGGGAACATTTTAGCCCTAAAAAAGGGAAAATCTAAACCAAGCAAAAAATTAATGATCTCTGCCCATATGGATGAAGTCGGCTTGATAGCTACGTATATCACAGAGGAGGGGTATATTGGCTTTTCTGCTGTTGGTGGTATAGATGAAAAAATCTTATTAGGGAAGACTGTTTTAATTGGAGAAAGGAAAATCTCAGGAGTGATCGGTGTGAAACCTGTGCACCTATTGACCGCAGAGGAAAAACTCAGCGCTATAAAAATTGATGATCTATACATAGATATAGGCGCTAAAAATAAAGACCAGACTCTACGATATGTTTCCCTCGGTGATTTTATTTGTTTTGGATCAGATTTTAAAGTAAATGGCGATATTATCATGGCCAAAGCTTTGGACGACCGTATTGGCTGTATGATTTTAATTGATTTGATAAAAAGTGAGTTACCGTTTGATGTTTACTTTAGCTTTGTAGTGCAAGAAGAAATAGGCCTCAGGGGCAGTACAGTAGCAAGTTACAAGGTCGCCCCTGATAGCGCCATAGTAGTAGAAACAACTACAGCAGCGGATATCCACGGCAATGACGATAAAGTTTGCTCCATAGGCGGGGGGCCCGTAGTTCCATTTATGGATAGGGCTACGGTTTATGATCGGGATTATTACAAGATTGCATTTGATTTAGCTAAAAAGCATGGATTAAAAATCCAGACTAAAACCGCTATAGCAGGTGCTAACGACGCCGGAGCCATACATAAATCTCGCGGCGGAGTGAAGACAATAGCGATATCCGTCCCTTGCAGATATTTACACTCAGCTTACAGTTTAGCTAATATAGAAGATATAGAAAATGCAGAAAAGCTGGTGCTTAAGCTTATAGGCTCTATATTTTGATCCATCCCTTTTATTATGATATAGGATATGGGAAGATTATATTATCAAAAGTATAAAAAATTAGGGAGACAGCAATGATTGATTTTGGGCTTAGCAGTGATATTAAAAAACTCTCGGAGGAAGCTTTGATTCTTTGCGAAAAAGCATTTAAAGAAATTGATAAGATTGCAGAATATAACCAGCAGAGAGCCCTTAAATCGTTTATAGATTGCAAAGTGAGTGAATCGCACCTTTGGGGGAGTACCGGCTACGGATATAACGATAGAGGGAGGGAAACTCTAGATAAACTCTATGCGCAGCTCTTTGATGCTGAAGATGCTTTGGTGAGGCATAGTTTCGTCTGCGGCACGCATGCCATAGCTACCGCTCTTTTCGGCGTGCTTAGGCCTGGCGACACAATGCTATGCGCCACGGGGAAACCTTATGATACTTTGAAAGATACAATCGGCATTGGCAAAAATACTCAGCAAGGGTCGCTGAAAGACTTCCATATAAACTATAGGCAGGTAAACCTAAAAAGCGATGGGCATCTAGATTTAGAAGAAATAAATCATAATATTACAAGTGACGTTAAGTTGGTATATCTGCAGCGTTCCAGGGGATATTCCTTGAGGGCATCGCTATATATAGAAGATATAAAAAAATTGGTAGATATAGCTAAAAATAAAAATCCTAACTGCATTGTAGTGGTAGATAACTGTTATGGGGAATTTACGCAAAAAGTAGAGCCCTCATCTGTTGGGGCTGACTTAGTGGCAGGCTCTTTGATAAAAAACCCGGGAGGGGGGATAGCTCCCGCGGGGGGATATATAGCAGGGAGAAAAAACCTAGTGCAAATGTGCTCTTACCGCTTAACTGCCCCAGGGATAGGCAAAGAGGTAGGGGCAACGCTCAATTGTAACCGAGAACTCTTTTTGGGGATATTTAATGCACCTCACGCCACAGGAGAAGCCATGAAGACAGCTGTATTCGCCGCCGCACTTTTTGAATTAATAGGGTTCGAGGTTTACCCAAAATATAGCGAACCTCGAGCAGATATAATCGAATGTATAAAATTGGGCGATGAAAAAAAACTGATTAAATTCTGTAAAACCTTACAATCATTCTCCCCCATAGATTCGTTTGTATCCCCTGAACCATGGGAGATGCCGGGGTACTCCAATAAAATAATAATGGCAGCAGGTACCTTTACTCAAGGGGCTTCTATAGAACTTTCTGCCGATGCACCTTTGCGCGAGCCTTACGCAGTTTGGCTGCAAGGAGGCCTCAATTTCCATAGCAGTAAAGTAGCCATAATGGCTGCCGCCCAAGAGGTTCTTAAAAAATAAGCATAGACATGTAGCTTTTGCTGCCCGATCTACATTGGATGTGGGTTACGATTTTTTCTCTGTCAATAATTTTTTTAGTTCACTCATGAAGTTATCTACATCATCAAACCGACGATAAACCGACGCAAACCGAATATACGCTACTTTATCTATGTCTTTCAGCTTCTCCATGACAAGCTCGCCTATAGCGTTTGTACTTATCTCTCTTTCAAAGTTATTCTGTAGGCTTTTTTCTATGCTATTTACGGAGTTTTCTAGTTTTTCTAAGGATATTGGCCTTTTTTCGCAGGCTTTTATCAATCCTTTCAGGATTTTTTCTCTATCAAACTCTTCTCTTGTGTTGTCCTTTTTTATTACTATTATAGGTAAATTTTCTACTATCTCGTATGTAGTAAACCTTTTTAAACATCTTAAACATTCTCTGCGCCTACGTATTTTTTCACCATCGTCAGTTGGTCTAGAGTCTATCACTTTACTCTCTTCATATTCACAATATGGGCATTTCACTTGTTCCACTTCCTTAGATATTTCTCAATTTATAATATGACATTAAATAGCTCCATCATGGCAATGCCCGGCAATCCGCACAAAGCAGAGATAGTCATGGACAAAGCACTAATGGGTATGTGTACTTTAGGCCAATAGATACTTATATAATTTATTATATTTAAAATAAAAATATTTTTCAAAATAAGAAAAGATATAAATTTAAGGGGTATTTTCTTTTTTAAAATAAATCTCAAAAACATAACAGCACATGCTATTACCACGGGTATAAGTAATTTATGATATAGTCCCATAAATACCTCGCTTACCTCTTTTTATATATTTGGTTGGTATCAAAAAGCAGAAAAGTAGGTGTTTGATTCCTTTACCTTTTTTAATAAATACCTATATCGTGCTTTTAAGCTTTCCCTTTGGTATATACAAGATTCCATCAAGTCGGAGTCATCCTCCATCGCAAACCACATGTCATTGCAAGCAATCTGTGCAGAAACAGATTTAAGTTCTTCTTCTAGCTTACTATGCTTCGGCTCGTCTGTGACTGGTTTGTTTAATACATAGATCTTTATTATTTCGTTTATATTATTCATATAAAAACAGCCTTTCTTTTTTACTTTATAGTTTTAGACAATAAAGGATTAACTAATTTATATGATAATATATTGGTCAAATATTCCATGCTTTATTCAATTAAATAAAATTTATTTACATAGCTTGAAATCGATTTCCCCTTGAGCGACATTCACAGAATCTACTGATATCTGCACTTTATCGCCTATTTTATATATTTCCCCGGTTTTATTATTTTTTATACTTACTAAACCATCAAAGCTAAATTTGCCTCCATGTTCTTTTGTATTTTCCAAGTTAACAAAGCCTTCCACCGTATTTTTTAGCTTTACAAAAATTCCCCTTTGTATCACTCCGCTGATTTGCCCGTCGAATTTTTCTCCGACGTGTGACTTCATGTATTCTGCCATGTAATATTTCTCTGCTTCTCTTTCGGCTTTTACTGCATTTACTTCCAGAGCAGAGGATTCTTTGGCCACTTGCAGAGCCAAATCAGAATATTTCGATATTAATTTCTTAATATCTTCGCCTTCTATTAAGTCTGATAAGATGCGGTGTATTGTAGTATCTGGGTACCTCCGGATAGGCGAAGTAAAGTGGCAGTAGTCTTCCAGAGAGAGTCCAAAATGTCCTAGCGGTTTCTCTGAATATCTAGCTTTAGACATAGCTCGCAGGACCTGGTTCGAGATCAGATGATAGTACTCTGTCTTTTTTGCTTGATCCAATAATCTGACAAAATAGCTCGATTGGGGGCTTTTAAGTGCTGCCTTTGGCATTTTAAATCCTAGAATAGTAATAAATTTTGAAAGATTTATTATTTTCTCAAGGTTAGGTTCTTCGTGCACTCTATATACAAACGGGATGGTCTTCTCTTTGGCCAATCTGGCTGCTGATTCATTCGCCAAGATCATGAAATTTTCTATAAGCCTTTCTGCGATTCCCCTATCCCTCGGCTTTATGTTTATGCAGGTGCCGCCTTTACTCAGGCTAAACTTAGGTTCTTCACTTTCAAGGTTTAGTTTACCTCGTTTGCGGCCTTGCTTTTCCAAAATATCAGATAGCTCTTTGGCTAACTTTATAGATCCTAAAACCGCGCTATATTTTTCTTTGATTTCCTTAGAAGCTTTATTATTTAAGATATCGTTTACTTCCGAATAAACTCCTCTTACTTTAGAGTTTATTATGGTTTTTTTTAAGTCATAAGACACTATATTTCCTTCTAGGTCTAAATTTATAATGGCAGAAAAAGTTAACCGATCTTTGCCTGCCGTCAAAGAGCAAATGCCGTTCGAAATTTTTTTAGGCAACATCGGTATCACTCTATCGGCAAAATAAACAGACGTGCCCCTTTCTCTTGCTTCTTTGTCCAGTTGAGTATTTTTTCCTATATAATGGGAAACATCAGCTATATGCACACCCAAGCAATAGCCTTGCGGGGTCTTCTCTACAGATATAGCATCGTCTAGGTCTTTTGCATCTTCGCCATCTATTGTAAAGATCCTCTCCGTGCGCAGATCTAAGCGGTTGGCAAGATCTTTTTTTCTTATGCCTCTTTCAGATATCCTTAGAGCTTCTCCTAAAGCAATCTCAGAAAATCGTGTGGCTATATTATTTTTATCAACTACAGCATCTGCGCAGACTTTGGCGCTTTCTGACTTCCCGTATATTTTTAAAACTCTGGCAAATATTTTCCCATTTAAGGTTTTTATTTCAATCTGCACTTTATCTTTATCTCTAGCGCCTTTTGTAGATTTCTTTTCTATTGGTATCTCACATTTATAGTTAGCATCCGCTATAAAGTTCACCTTTTTCCTCTCCACAGAAACCATCCCCGTGCCGAGCCTACTCCCAGGCTTTACGATCCTTTCTACGCATCCGCTTAAACCTTTAGATGTATTTTTTACTCTGTTTATCATCACTACGTCATTTACTATAGCGGCGCTGCTTTTCTCTATAGGGATATAGATATCACCTTCTGAAAATAACGGTTTTGCAAATAAGAATGTTTTGCTGTAAGTGGTTATTTTAGCAGGGATAAAGCCACATATACTAGGAGAAAATAGTTTTCCTTTATTGTTCGAGACTAGCACAGCCTCTAATTTTAACTCTTCTACTGCTTTCTTTAAGCTTTTTTTATCTGCAATATTTAAGGCAGAAGATATTTCCTTCAACGTCACAGATCTCTTTTGCTTACTTACAAACATTTGCACCGCATTTTTGATGTTCATATTTTCACCATCTTCTTTTTAATTTATCCAAAGAAACCGATCTAAATCAAAGCAAAATAATCCCTCCCACTCTAAAATTTAAGAAGGAAGGGATAGATAAAATAGCAATGTCATCCTGCCAAATTTTTCATAACCATAATAAATTGGATCTTATAGAAAAAATGTAGCAGCATTCGTAGCTATAACCAACAAGAATATCACTATGGCTATAAACCTGGTCCAACGCTCTAAGAAAGCATCTATTGACCTTGATTTATTCTTGGAATAAAAGCTATCGGAGCTACCTGTGACTACTCCTACGCCATTTTGGTGTCCTTCCTGCATCAATACCACCAATACTATAAATATTGAAAATACAATCAAAGCGATGCCTAACCCGATTTCTAATGAACTCATGATTTCCCCTCCGTAAACTTAATTAAAACTAAAAATAATGGTATCATATAAATACAATTTTTTCAATATCATATGTTAATTATTTAGAATTAAAATAATAGGAATAGTTTAAACCCAACACGCGTATTTTTTATTAAAGAACCATTGCGAAAAAGGGGAAATACATGAAAAAATCATTCAATTTACTAAATATCAAAAGTAAAAAAAATATAGCACTTGCCTTTAGCCTCTTTTTTTTGCTTTTTATTTTGTTCCCAAGAATGCCGTACTGTGCTGCTAAAGAAAAAACCGAGGACCCGTTAGATATTTTAGCTCCATCGGCGTTACTTGTAGAAAAAGACACCGGAGCAGTTCTGTATGAAAAAGAGCCAAATGAAAGACGCAGTTGTGCTTCTATCACGAAGATAATGACGATGTTGCTGGTAATGGAAGCCATAGATAGCGGGGATTTAGCAGAAACTGATCTGATAGTAACCAGTGAACACGCCTCATCTATGGGAGGCTCTGATATATGGCTGGAGCCCGGCGAGAGCATGACAGTGAGTGAAATGATAAAAGCAGTTATGATCTCATCTGCCAATGATGCGGCTGTAGCTTTAGCAGAGCATATAGCCGGTTCTGAGGAAGCTTTTGTAGATAAGATGAACGAAAGAGCCAGAGAGCTTTCTATGAACAACACAGTATTTAAAAACTGCAATGGATTAGATGAAGAGGGGCACCTCACTACAGCTTACGATATCTCCTTAATGACCAGAGAGCTTATGAAGCACAAAGGAATTTTTAAGTATTCATCCATTTGGCTCGACTACCTACGTGACGGCAAAACACAGCTGGTGAATACCAATAAGCTTTTAAAAACCTATCAGGGGATTACCGGCCTGAAGACTGGCACCACTGACGACGCCAAATGTTGCATAGTGGCTACAGCAAAGAGAAAAAATCTAAATTTGATCGCGATAATTTTAGGCGCCGAAAATAGCAAAGATCGCTTTGCAGATGCTTCCAAATTATTAGATTTTGGTTTTGCGAATTTTATCTCTATAACACCTAATTTAAAAGATAATGCATTACCTGACCTAAAGGTTAAAAATGGCATCAAGAGCAGCGTAAAACTAAGTGTTGATTTCTCTAAGGATATATTGATAGAAAAGGGGGCACAAAAAGATATAACCCATTTTTTAGAAGTATTGGAAGAAACTCCGGCTCCTATAAAGAAAAACGATATCGTGGGGAAGTTGATCTACAAAAACGGAGACGAGGTCATCGCAGAATATGATGTAAAAGTTGCAGATGATGTAGAAAAGATCTCATTTATAATTGCGCTAAAAAGTTTACTGTATGAGTTAATTAAGCTATGAAGCGGGACTTTTTAAGAGCTAAAAATACATCGAACTTTAAGTGGAAATAGCAGGTGATAAAGTGTACTATAAGGTACTGAGTAAAAAATCTGTGGGATTTTTACTTGTTCTTTCCCTTTTGGTTTCTATTATTTTAATTATTAACCTGGGCAGTAGCAATAAATCATTGATAGCGATAAAGGAAAAAGAAGAAAAAGAAAACTTTATAAAATACGCAGAATTTAACATACCGTTTGAAGCTCTGGAAAAAGCCATGAACATAGATATAGATTTACACGAAGAAGAGAAAAAAATAAACTGGATAGACGTTTTATCCTTTTTGGCTGCAAAATATGGCGGGAACATAAAAGAGCAATATAACCCTGGTGATATGGATACATTAGTAAAGAAAATAAAGGAAGGAGAAACGCCGGAAGATATGGCACACAACAAAAAACTATATAGTTATTTTCATGAAGTATATTCAGCCGTTTTGGGGGAATTCTTAGGAGAATATAGCATTCAGACGGGCTTTGATGAAAACAATGAACCCATAATGGAGCAAAAATATGGTCTGAAGGTTTTTTCTCCTATAGCCAAAGGTTTCCCTTATCAACACTACGATGACTTTGGCAATAGGAGAACTTATGGATATTCAAGGCCTCACCTGGGGCACGACATGATGGCTGCTACCGGAACGCCCGTCATAGCAGTAGAATCTGGGATAGTAGAAGTCATGGGGTGGAATCAATACGGCGGCTGGCGGATAGGTATCCGCAGTTTTGATAAAAAACGGTATTATTACTATGCGCACCTAAGGAAGGATAAGCCGTTTCATAAAGATCTCGTAGAAGGTAAAATTGTAAAGGCAGGAGATGTTATCGGATATGTGGGTAGGACGGGATATAGCGTTGATGAAAACGTAAATAACATCAAAACAAGTCACCTGCATATAGGAGTAGAGTTGATTTTTGATGAATCTCAAAAAGAATGCGACAACGAGATATGGATAGATATGTATGCGATTGCAAAGCTGTTGGCAAAAAATCAATCGGAAGTTGTCCGCAGTCCGGAGGATAAACATTTTTGCCGGAAATATGACTTCACTGAAGGGAATCTGAACCAATAAACCTAGGGATGGATATGAACTAAACTTGAAAAGGTAGAGTTTTTCATGTATAATTTTTCTGTCGTAATTTAGTCTAAAATAGAATCAAAAGCTTTAAGTATTGTGGAAGTGTAAGAACATGTTATATGATTATTTAAAAAAATTCAGAAAATATTTTTTGTTTATCTGCGACTTTATGATCTGGAATGTATCTTTTTATTTTTCGTTTGCAGTAAACCACAACTGCTTTTCTTTGATCGATCATGAGGTAGACTTTTTGAAAGGTCTAGCTATACTAAACCTATGCTTTGCATTGATCTTCCCTCTTTTTCATTTATACGATAAATTGTGGAGATATGCAGATATCGAGGATTTCTTCTATGTAGGGTTAGCATCTCTGGCGTCTAACTTTTTATTTTGCATAGGGTCTTTGATATTTGATCTGCACTTTGGGGTTCGGACGTTTTTGTTGCTTTGCTTTTTGTCTACTTTTGCGATGTTCCTGATTAGGTTTATATACAGGATCGAAAGGATGCTAGACAAACAGTCTTTGATCTTGAATGAAAATCAAGGCAAGCGCATGCTGATAGTAGGCGCTGGTGATGCAGCTATATTAATGCTAAATGAATTTTCGAAATCACCTAATTCTGGCTATATCCCGATATGTATGGTGGATGATGATAGAGAAAAAATAGGGCGCAGGGTTTGTGGAGTCAAGATATTAGGGTCAACTTACGAAATACCTGAGATCTGTGAAAAAAATAACATAGAAGTGATCTTGTTCGCGATTGCAACCATTCCCCTAAGAGATAAAAAGAGGATACTGGATGTATGCGCCAGAACAAATTTAGAAGTCAAAATCGTCCCCAATATCTATAAATTGATAGAAAACAGTGAACTATCCATAAAAGACCAAATCCGCCAGGTAGAAGTGGAGGACTTGCTGGGCAGGGAACCGATTATATTTGACTCTGAGAAGCACGGTAAATATATAAAAGGACAAAATATTTTGGTAACAGGAGGAGGCGGTTCCATAGGGGCTGAGCTTTGCAGACAAATCGCCACTTTAAGGCCGAAAAACCTCATAATTCTGGATATATACGAAAACAACGCCTACGATATACAACAAGAACTAAAAAGGAGCCATGGGGGCGACCTAAACTTTGAAGTTCAGATCGCATCCGTGAGGGACTGCGCAAAGCTGGAAAGGCTATTTGAAGAAAAAAGTATAGATGTGATCTTCCACGCTGCGGCACACAAGCACGTACCTCTGATGGAGACGAATCCTGAAGAAGCCGTTAAAAATAACGTTTTCGGGACGTTAAACCTAGTGACATTGGCTGACAAATACAAAGTGAAAAAGTTTGTACAAATCTCTACCGATAAAGCAGTCAACCCAACAAACGTGATGGGAGCCACCAAGCGAATCTGTGAGATGATCATACAAGATATGGATCAAAAAAGCGATACACGGTTTGTTGCTGTTAGATTCGGAAACGTTTTGGGATCTAATGGCTCGGTAGTGCCTCTCTTTAAAGAGCAAATAAAAAACGGGGGGCCCGTGACAGTGACGCACCCTGATGTAATAAGATACTTCATGACCATTCAGGAAGCTGTGTCGCTTGTTATAACGGCAGGCTCTATGGCAAATGGAGGCGAGATTTTTGTGCTTGATATGGGGGATCCTGTAAAGATTAAGGATTTGGCGGAAAATCTGATTCGCTTATCTGGCTTTGTGCCGCATAAAGATATCGAGATAAAATATACGGGTCTAAGGCCTGGGGAGAAGCTTTTTGAGGAGCTTTTGATGAGTGAAGAAGGCATCAAAAAGACAAGTAATAAAAAAATATACATCGGGCACCCGATAAAAATCGATGCTGAAAATCTTGACAAAAGTCTGAAAAAATTATATAATTATTCTAGTTCAAATAACAAATACAACATACAGAGGGCTTTAATGGAAATCGTCCCTACGTTTCAATATACGCCGCACGAAATTTAAATGAAAAAGAAAGAAGTGGAAATTTGTGAAAAATAGTATGCAAGAAGGAAATTTTATGATCAAGGGAGCAAAAAAGCAAGTAAATATTTTTTTTGTAGTCGTGCTATGTTTAGTTGTCGGTATGTTTGGCGGAGTCGGGGGGAGTTTCCTTTATAATTTAATTGCGTCAGATAAGGATGTAGAGGTTTTTAATAGTACCAGCGTAAGTACATCACAAGAAAGAGCTGATGTACTCTCTACGGATGAAGTAGTAGAGAAAGTTTCCGATTCTGTAGTGGATGTATCTACGCAAGTGATCACTCAAATGGATAGCAAAAATTACACATTAACTAGTGCCGGTAGCGGCGTGGTATACTCTTCAGACGGATACATAGTGACAAATAATCATGTGATAAAAGGTGCCAATAAGATAATCGTAACACTAAAAAACGGTACTAAATATGCAGCTAATATAGTTGGAGCCGATGCAGAAAATGATCTTGCTGTTCTAAAGGTAGATGCCCATAATTTACATCCTGTGGAAATAGAAGATTATTCTAAAGTAAAGCTGGGAGAAGAGACCATAGTTATAGGCAATCCTCTCGGTGAGCTCAGCGGAACGATTACTGATGGGGTTGTTAGTGCATTAAGTAGAACCGTGATGGTAGATGGGAAAAAGATGAATCTGATGCAAACTTGCGCTGAGATAAACGAAGGGAACTCCGGCGGAGGAGTATTTGATAGAGAAGGAAAGCTGATTGGTATTGTTGTAGCAAAGACTTCCGGAGCAGAGGTGGAAGGGTTAGGTTTTGCTATACCATCCGATACCGTGAAAAGGGTCGTAGAGGGTTTGATTAAAAGTCACTAAGTGTAAAAAATTATGAATAATTAAACCCAGCGATAGGAACAATAAAGTTGGATAAAAATTAAGAGCAAATTTTTATCTAAATCATAAGCGAGGTGACAAAAAATGCCCCAAAGTGAAAACGAAGCAAACAAAAGTATATTGTGCAGTGTAAGGTCGTGCCAAAACCATTGCTCCGGAGAAGATTTTTGTTCATTGGATTATATAAAAATAGGAGCCCATGAATCTAACCCTACTATCTGCCAATATGTAGACTGCGAGTCTTTTTTGGCTAAGGCAGATTAATGAATGAAAATTTAAATTAATAATAAAAAAGGAATAGGTGAAAAAATTTTATCATTTTGTTCCTTTTTTTATTATTCTGTGATATACTTTATAATAGTAGAATGTTTTGACTTTATTGTAAATTAGGAGAGTATTTATGGAAAAAAAAAGTTTGTTTAAATCTGGTCTAAAAGATGGCTATCCTATAAGTTTAGGGTATCTCCCTGTGGCCTTCACTGTAGGTATAGGGGCTAGCAATATGGGATTAACTTTGCCTACATCTGTGGCTATGGCACTGTTAAGCTTTACTGGAGTAGGACAATTAACGGTAATGGACTTGATCTCTACACAAGAGCGCTACATAGGCATATTTTTAGCTTTGTTAGTTATAAATTTGCGCAACATAGTCTTATCCCTTGCTTTGGCAGGTAAGCTTGACCCTAAAATTGGATTTGGGAAAAAATTGTTTATAGCTATGGGGAATACCGACGAGATTTTCGCTTTAACCATACGCAAAGAAGGTAAATTACAGGCAAATTATTTATTCGGTGTTATGGCTGTGCCATATTTTGCGTGGGCTTTGGGAGTGATGATCGGAGGCTTGGTAGGCGATGTCTTGCCGCATCAGATCACGGCGGCTTTGGGCATGGCACTTTACGCAATGATTATAGCTGCATTGATTCCAGCTGTTAAAGAATCCCGCCCTATATTTTATGTAGCAATTTTATCCGGCATATTGAGTTGCGTATTCAAGTGGCTCAATACGCTATTTAATGGAGATTCTGCGATAGGACAACTTTTTTCCGCACTTTTTTCTAAAAGTGGCGTTATTATAATCGGGTCTTTGCTAAGCGCATTGATAATTGCTTATAAATTCCCGGTAAAAGATAAGGAGGATAAATAATGAACGCAGGATATGTTTGGACGTGTGTATTAATTTTATTTGTGACGACGTATTTTACGCGGCTACTACCGTTCCTCATTTTTAAAGGAAATATCAAGAATAAATTTATAAGATCGATTCTTGCTTATTTGCCGTATGCCGTTCTTTCTTCTATTATCTTTCCAGAAGTATTTGAACAAAAAGGCATGGGACTTCTGCCGGCTGTGGTAGGCTTTTTTGTGGCGGTTATATTATCATATAAGGAAAAAAGTCTGATCATAGTTTTAGCCTTTTCTAGTATCCTTACGTATGTATTTATGGTACTGGACCCATACATCACTAGTTTTCTGCATTTATCTTGATAAAAAACGAATATGTTATCTTAAAGTAAAGATATTAGCTATGGATTTACACAGACATATACCTCTTAGCTTAAGCCAAGAGGTATTTTTAAGTTTCATTTACCTTTTTTAGATACCAATTTAGTCACATTAACATTAAAGATTTTTGAAAGTTTGATTAGGGTAAATATAGAAGGAGAAGTTTTGCCCGACTCATAACAAGAATACGTACTACGATCTATCTTTAATGCTTTTGCTATATTTATTTGAGTTAAATTCAATTTTTTACGATATAATTGGATATTTTCTGCAAGTTCAGCCTTGCTATTTATATATTTAATTTTCATAATTAATTCCTTTTATATGTTATAAATAATATCGACGATAATATAAGCCTGGTACGCTAAAGTGAAATATTTAAAACTGATAAAAGCATGAGATATCTATAGAATTACTCACAGTTAATAATTTATAAAGATTAAAACTTCAAGCATATTTTTCATTTTGTGAAGCTATTTTTAATATATCACGATATCAAATTGATGTCAAATTGAATTCTTAAAAAATTAATCTAAAAAGGTATAATTTTGATATTAAGATTGTTTTTTTGAAAGGTTGTAGTAAAATGGGAAATTATTATTCGCCCTTTTCACTAAGGGTTTCTGAAGAATTGATTGAAGAAATTAAATCTATAGCCAAAAAGAACAAACGCTCTACTAATAAAGAAATAGAACTAGCTTTAGAAAATCACGTACGCGAGTACGAAAATTTAAATGGAAAGGTAAGTATCTGAGAATTATACTATAAATATACACATGTAACACAAATTCACAAGTAATCATTTGCAGTAATTTTTAATTAGCAAATTTTAATTGCTCCAAGCTGCGGTATTGGATAGCCTCGGCGATGTGCGAAGATTTTATATCTTCACTTTGTGCTAAATCGGCGATAGTCCGGGAAACTTTTAAGATTCTATCGAAAGCTCTGGCAGATAAATTTAAATCTTCGAAAGCTTTTTTCAAAAGATCTTGCGCATTTTTTGATAAAACACAGCACTTTTTTAATAAATCCGGCGTGAGTAATGCATTACAGTGGACGTCATTGTATTCTCTGTATCTTTCTAGCTGAATTTGTCTAGCATTATTCACTCTTTTTTTGATATCCGCCGAACTTTCCGCTAAATGATAGTTGCTTAATTTTTCAAAGTCTACAGGCAATACTTCCACTTGTAAATCTATACGATCCAACAATGGACCGGAAACTTTGGACAAATATTTTTGCACAGCACCCGGCGGACAGATGCATCTTTTTGTAGGATGTCCATGATAGCCACAAGGGCAAGGATTCATGGCGGCTATAAGCATAAACGAACATGGGTAATTTAAAGTGCCATTTACTCGAGAAATAGTGACTTCCCTATCTTCCATAGGCTGCCGCAGAACTTCCATAGAAGCTCTTTGGAATTCCGGCAATTCATCAAGAAAAAGTACCCCATTATGAGCAAGGGAAATTTCACCAGGTCTTGGGATAGATCCTCCTCCGGATAGCCCAGCGGGGGAAATAGTATGATGAACAGACCGAAATGGACGGGCCTTAATAAGGCTTGTATTAATGGGAAGAAGTCCTGATATAGAGTAGATTTTACTGGTTTCGATGGCTTCTGCTAAAGATAAATCTGGAAGTATAGTTGGCAATCTTTTAGCTAGCATACTTTTGCCAGACCCCGGTGGACCTATCATAATTACGTTGTGACCACCCGCTGCAGCTATCTCTAGTGCCCTTTTGGGGAAATATTGCCCTTTAACTTGATTAAAATCTAAAGCTTCATAGATTGACCTCTGAGGGATATCTCTGAAAACTGCCTTAGGGAGCGCCCTTTCCCCTACTAAATGGAGTATCAAGTTTTCTATATTATCTACCGGGTAGACGTTTATATCGGTAATCACAGAACCTTCCGCTTCGTTTTGTTTAGGAATGAACGCATTGCTAATTTTTAACTCTTTGGCTTTTGCAAGCATAGGCAAAATACCCTTCACAGCTTTTATTTCTCCATTTAATGTTAATTCCCCTAAAAAAACGCTATCATTTAAGTTTATATTAATCAGCTGTTCGGATGCTTTCATTATAGAGATCAAAATGGGTAAATCATAAATAGCGCCTTCTTTTTTTATATCAGCCGGCGCTAAATTTATGGTGATTTCACTTATGGGAAACTCTAAGCCAACATTTTTAATAGTAGACCGCACCCTATTTCAGG
>JAFVAZ010000031.1 GCA_017480265.1 Clostridia bacterium | reverse complement strand
TTATCTTCTATTTCTTCCATCTTTGAGTGTTCGGCGCTTCCATTTAGCAAAATCTTAATGGTTTCTTCGATATTCATTCAATTTTCCTCCAAACTTTAATTCGGATAAATCTTTACTTTATTTCGTAGCGTATTGATTATAAAGTAATCAATGTTTATAATTTTATCATAGTGAAGATTTCTCTATTAAGAATAGTGAATAGTTTTCACTGACTTTGAGCTTGCAAAGGTCAATATGATTATATCCAGCCTAACACAAAATTATTCTAAAATATGTAAAAATATGGAAGAAGAAAAAATTTCAAAATTATTCTAAAATATATTGACAAAATGAAAATAGTGGAATAAAATGTAATTGTAGGGAGCCGTTAAATAATAAATTTATCTTTCCAACTTACTTATTTCAGCGAAATGATTTAGAGAAACATTTTTTTCATATTTCTTCATTGTAAAATCTTATATTTCTAAAAAAGGCCCCCTACACCAAAAAATGTATAGCATTAAAAAAGCTGGCAACAAACTTTGTTACCAGCTTTTTACTTGTATCTCTTTTTGTATCTAGCAGAATCTGTTTAAAATTTCCAACGCTAAATTGGGCTTTAATGTTCCCCTAGTATTTTTATTTCACTCTCGAGCATGATCCCGGTTTTTGAATAAACTTCTTCTTTGATTAGATCCATCAAATCTAAAACATCTTTGCAAGAGGCATTGTTTTTATTTACGATAAATCCGCAGTGTTTATCGCTTACCATCGCGCCTCCTATGGTTTTCCCTTTGAGTCCTGCTTTTTCGATTAAAGCTCCGGCGAAATTTTCAACAGGTCTTTTAAATACACTCCCAGCATTTGGGAAGTTCAAAGGTTGATTTGATTTTCTCTTTTGCATTAAATCTTCCATTGTCTTTTTTATTATTTTTTTTTCTCCTTCAATAAACTTAAAAGTCGCTCGTGTAATAATGTTATCCGTACTAGTATAAAAGCTCTTTCTGTATGAAAAACATAGGTCTCCTTTAGGTAGCGTTGCCTTTTGACCACTTTTTGTGATATGAGTACAACTTATGATTATATCTTTAATTTCGCCACCATAAGCTCCTGCATTCATATAGATAGCTCCGCCTATCGTCCCAGGTATACCATACAAAAACTCAAAACCAGATAGCGAATGGTCGCAAGCGTATAAGCAAAACCTTGTAATGTTAGCCCCCGCGCCACACGAGATTTGTTGCCGCATAGTATAATTGATCTTTTTAAAATCACCATCTAACTTTATAACTACTCCACGTATACCGGAGTCGCTAACTAATGTATTAGAGCCATTGCCTAGTATATAAGATGGGATTCTTTCGGTATTCAAAATCCGCAAAACTTCGATCAGTGCTGCTTCTGTTTTGATATTTAAAAATACATCAGCATTTCCACCTATTTTTATCGTGGTGTGCTTTTTCATGGGCTCATTTCTTAAAACCGTGCAATCTAACCCTCTGATCTCCTCTAAGAATCTCTCGTAATTATAATTAAACATAAAATTCCTTCCTTATGTTTATTTTCATCTGGATATATCACTGTTCTAATTTTATTTGTATGCTGTCTAAATTATTATCCGAATTCAACCCTAGATTATTTAATAATTCTTTAGTTGCATTGTGTCCCATGGATTTCTGCCTATTGTTCATAGCTGCCACTTCTATAATCACAGCCAGATTTCTTCCGGGCTTTACAGGTATCGTAACGATAGGTACGTCCACCCCTAAGATCTTAGTGTATTCATTCTCTAGCCCTATTCTATCGTAAACTTTCGTATTATCCCACACTTCAAGGTTAACTACCAAGTCGATCTCTTGCGTAGTCTTGACAGCGCCCATACCAAATATGCTCCTTGCGTTTATGATACCTATGCCCCTGAGCTCTATAAAGTGACGGATGTTTTTTGGCGAAGAGCCTATTACGGAGTTTTCGGAGACTTTTCTTATTTGTACAGCATCATCAGATACCAGCCGATGCCCTCTTTTTATCAATTCTATAGCCGTCTCGCTTTTACCTACGCTGCTATCTCCCAGCATAAAGACCCCTTGGCCGTATATTTCCATCAAAACGCCATGCCGCACGATCCTTGGCGCTAATTCTACACTCATATACGATATCAAGTTAGCGATGAACGTAGATGTCATCTCGCTAGTACGCAAAACAGGGATATTGTTCTTTTTAGCAGTTTCTATTATCTCCGGGCATGGTTCGCGGTTCCCTGTGATGATAACAGCGGGAGAGTTCTTAGAGAATAAATCGTCCATGATTTGGAATCTTTTTTCTGCAGAAAACTTTAAAAGAAACGAAACTTCAGTATTACCAATTACCAATAATCTCGTATTATCAAAATGCTCAAAAAATCCTGCTAACTCCAGCCCAGGCTTTACTACTTCTTTCGAAGATATCAAGATTCTCCTGGGGTCATCTGGCATAAATAAAGTCTGCAGCGACAATTCCGTCATTATACTCTCTAGCGATACTGTAAATTTTTTTCCCATTATTTTACCTCATATATAATCATAGTTGTTTGCATAGGTTCTCTCTCAGGGCAATGCACCATATTGTACGAGTTCTTGGGACCGATGCTTCCTCTCCTGTCATATCCTGTCATAAGATAAGTTATAAAAACTCCAACCTCACAGAACTCTGCGGTATACCTGGATCCGTTTATAATGTCAGACGATGTATTTAAAATTAAGCGGCAAAGAATGGCCACAACTTTTCAGTTAAAATTTATCAATGTCATCTATTTTTTGCTGTTATTTTATCTTCTAGTCTTTTTGCAAATGCTTCCCGCTCATCTTCTATACTTTCTACAGCCTTCAAATGAATGTTAATAGCATCTTTAACAATACGTATCAATTCGTGCAACACAGTTTTTGTATTTTTATTTTCATTTGACAAAGCTTTTATTTTATCTTCAAGAATATCGTATTTTTCTTTGAGCTCTTCATAACTTAAAGTTAAATTTTTCAATTGATCTTCCAACGCTTTCGTTGCAGGACAAACGGCTGTAACTTTATCATAGTCTGCATCAAGCCGCGCAAAGCCTATACCGGAAAATGTACAAATATTGGATGCTATTAATGTTAATAAAATTGTTGTTAAAAATTTTTTCATATTCTTACTCCTGGTTTATATAGTAGCTTATGCACTACTTCATTAAATGAATTTTATTATAGCATAAACCTTTTAAAAAATCAAAAAATTCACCCCATTATAATTGCACTCATAATTTTTGCACGTGTACTCTAGTTCTCTTACTTTGAGCTCCATTTTAAAAAGTTAACTATTTAGCAGTTGTGCTTTTGTTCTTTTTATTTTTCATCTTTTTACGGAAAAAGCTGGTTACCAAAATAAGCAACAAGATAAATATTGTGCAAATAAGCTCTAGCGATTTACTCTCCTGACCGACCTTCACTAAAACCCACATCTCTTCTATTTTTCGATTTAAGTCGTCAGGCAAACCATTAAAAAATTGTGTTTTACCGTCTATCTGCTTATTTATTTCATTTAGAACATAATGTTCACTTGCAAGGGCCACATCTTCCCGGACTATTTTTTCGGGCGAAGAATATCCTATTTTTTTAGAATTTGCCTTAGAAATTCTCGGATCACACATAAAATTAATGTATTGTAAGGCTTCATTGTAGTGTTCAGCACCTTTGGGGATGCACATTGAATCGATAAACTTAGTAGTGCCGTTTTTTGGGATAACTACGTTTAATTTTGGATTCTTTTTTATTAAAATGATCGCATCACCGGTATAATAAGGCGCTAAAGCTGCCTCCTCGTTGCTCATTTTATCAAAGATCTGATCCATCACATAAGCTTGCACTAAAGGTTTCTGCTCGCGTAACTTTCTTGCCGCTTTTTCAAAATTACTTTGCGATAAATCATTGACAGAGATCCCTAAAGCAAGCTGTGCTATGGCAAGTGCATCTCTGGGATTATCAAACATCAATATTTTCCCTTTATATTTTTTATCCCAAAATATATCCCAAGTAATTTCATCCGCGGGGATATCAACCACTCTTTTGTTATATATAATTCCTACCGTGCCCCAAACGTAAGGTACCGAATATGCATTTTGTGGGTCGTAGATTAAATTTCTGAACTCTGGATCTATGTAATTAAAGTTAGGTAGTTTATCGAAGTCCAACTTTTCCAGCATATTATATTCTATCAATTTAGCTATCATGTAGTCTGATGGGATTATCACGTCATAATTTATCCCCCCGCTCCTTAGTTTAGCTAATAATGACTCATTATTCTGATACGTATTATAATTTACCTTTATTCCTGTTCTCTTCGTGAATTCTCGGTTTACATCTATGCTACCATCTTTGCCGTCAGAGATAAACTCTCCCCAATTGTATACATTTACAGTGCGCTGTTTAGCTCTGCTATTATTAATAAAAAAGAATATTGCACTAGTTATAAAAACTCCCGACCACAATATCACTGCTATTTTTTTCAATTCACCTTTTCATTTCCCATCGCTAAGTAATATTTTCACCTTAAATTTACTACGTCAGCATTTTCCCTTACACTTTGTCTTAAGTTGATAATCAATAATAAAACTAAAACGACTAAAAATAACAAAGCAGATAATGCGTTAATCTCCGGGCTGACTCCCTTCCTTGTCATGGAATATATAGAAATAGGTAGCGTCATAACTGTACCACTTGTGAAATAGCTAATGATGAAATCATCCAAAGACAAAGTAAACGCCATTATCATACCTGTCAGGATCCCTGGCATGATATCCGGCAAAACTACTCTAAAGAAAGCCTTCACCGGTGCACAGCCTAAATCTTGAGCTGCTTCATATAGGCTGGGGTTCAATTGCTCTAGCTTGGGCAAAATAGATAAGATAACATAAGGGACACAAAATATAGTATGAGATAAGGTCAATGTAGCCATGCCTAACTTTAAAACTCCTAGTGTATTGTAGATGGAGATAAAAGTTAACATCAAAGAGACCCCCGTCACAATCTCTGGGTTTACCATTGGCAAATTGGTTACTGTTAAGATCGCTTTTTTTAAGCTACTTCGCAGCTTTCTTAGTCCTACTGCCGCCAAGGTTCCTATTATTGTAGCTAAAATTGAAGCGGTTACTGATATCATCACAGTATTAAAAAGCGCTTTTAGTACCTGGATATCTCGGAACAGCTCCAAATACCACCTAAAAGTAAAGCCCGAAAATACCGCTCTACTTTTTGATTCATTAAATGAAAAAAAGATCAATATAAATATAGGTAAATATAAAAATAAAAAAATAAGTAAAATATAAATCTTAGATACTCTTTTTATTTTTCCTCACCTCTTTTAGATAAATCTGAACCTTACAATTTTTAATCAGGCTTTTTTATTGACTTTTATTTTTGGAATTTAGACTACTATCGTATTGGTTCAATATCCCTATGCAAATCAAAACTAATAATATTAAAATCAAAGAGATCGCTGAACCTAAATGAGGATTATAAGAGTTCCCCAAAAATTGCATCTCGATCAAGTCTCCGATCAAAATATTAGCTCCTCCGCCTAGCATCTTAGAGATCACAAAAGTGCTGACAGACGGAACAAATACCATCGTAACCCCGGACACTACGCCAGGCTTACTAAGCGGGAATATAACCTTTGAGAAGACTTTCATCTTGCCGGCACCCAGATCTTTAGCCGCTTCAATCAGTCTTTTGTCTATCTTCATCAAAACCGAATATATCGGTAAAATCATATAGGGCAAAAAATTATAAACCATGCCTAAAACTACAGCCTTCTTAGTGTTTATTAGGTTCAAAGCCGGCAAGTGGAAAAACTTCAATACACTATTCAAAATCCCGTTATTTTCAAGTATCGTCATCCACGCGTAAGTCCGCAGTAGAAAATTCATCAGCATGGGGAGCATCACCAAGATGACTGCGATGCTTTGCACTTTTTCCGGCATTTTTGAGATTAAATAAGCAAAAGGATACCCTAAAATCAGACATATAGCAGTAGCAACCGCACTTAATAAAAGTGAATTTACAAATACGCTGGAATATTTCCCTACGTGGGTTATATTATTTATTGTAAAAATTTTGTCTTCATTTGTAAATGCAAAAAATAAGATTAAAACTAAGGGAACAACTGTAAAAATAATGACCCAAACCGCAAAAGGAACGGTTATCCATTTAGATTTCGATTTCAATTATTTTTTCCCTCCTGTTTTTATTTATTGTTCTCTTCATATATTTCATACATTTCATCACTAAAGGCGCTGTAGTCGCCGTATTCTCCGGAATGTTCAGATTTTTTCATAATATGTATATCGTCCGGCTCTAAAATAAGCCCGATCTCTTCCCCCGGCGTCTGCACCTGCGTAGATTGTATCATCCATTTAAAATTATTCACATCAACTATGATCTCATAATGTACACCTTTAAAAGTAACTGACGTTACCATCCCGGAGATTCTCCCATTCTCTTTAGAAGTTAATTTGATATCCTCCGGCCTTATCACCACGTCTACTGCTTCATTTCTGGCAAAGCCCGAGTCAATGCACCTAAACTTTTCGCCGGCAAACTCTACCAAGCAATCCTCTATCATTATGCCATCAATTATATTGCTTTCCCCTATAAAATCAGCTACAAAGGCATTGCGCGGTTCATTATATATATCCAGCGGTGTCCCGATCTGCTGGATCTTTCCGCCATCCATCACCACTACAGTATCCGACATAGATAGCGCTTCCTCCTGGTCGTGCGTCACAAAAATAAAAGTAATCCCTGTTTGCTTCTGAATATTTTTGAGCTCTGCCTGCATATCTTTTCTTAATTTTAAATCTAGTGCCCCCAGAGGTTCATCTAGGAGCAAAACCTTGGGCCTATTCACCAGCGCTCTGACTATAGCAACCCTCTGCTGCTGTCCGCCAGATAAAGAATCAATGCGCCTTAAAGCAAAATCTGATAAGCTTACTAGACTTAAAATATGGTTTACTTCTCTTTCTACTATTTCCTCTTTGTACTTAGCGATCCTCAGCCCGAATGCTACATTTTCATAAACATTTAAGTGCGGAAAGAGCGCATAATTTTGAAAAATTGTATTTATTTCCCTCTTGTGCGCAGGTAGTTTGGTGATGTTTCTCCCTTTAAACAAAACCTCTCCGCTATCCGGTCTTTCAAACCCTGCAATTATCCTCAGAGTGGTAGTTTTGCCACATCCGGATGGCCCTAAAAAAGTTACGAACTCTCCATCTTTTATATCCAAATTAAAATTTTCTAAGATCCTTTGCCCTCCCAATGAGATCGCAACATTCCTCAATGAAATAATCGGAGTTTCTCTCAATTCATTCCCCTCCAAAATGAGAAGCATACTGCTCGCGGCATTTATGCAAGCGGACTATCATCATCTTCATTTCTGGTAAATTTAATCGTTAATCCTTGTATAATATAATTCCACAAGTTCTTCATCTCAGTATGAAAACCGCTATTTGCACTCCCAAAAATCAACTATATACTTGTTTACTATATATTTAAAAATTAAAAAAGTCAATACAAAGGGAGCGTCGCTTTGGTTTTCTGGCGGCTTATTATAAAATCATTTTATCTTTTCAAAAATGGCGCACAAAATGCAATTGACACTAAAAAATGAAAATTAATTATCAATATGCGCCTAAATGCTCCAAATATTTTGCATTTGAGCTCTTTTCTTGCTCTGCTGTCGTTTATATTTCTCACATTTTTTCTTCTTTTTATATTTTGGGAGTTGTCTATCTTTAAGATTTTATTTTTTTAGGATTTAGTTCTAAAGTATAAATTTTTGTGATAATGCAGTTGCAATGTTTAGTTTATTGTGATATAATTTCAAGTAATAATAAAAAATTTTAAAAAATAGGGTGGTGGTAAATTAAGTGGTAATAACAATCTTAAGAGCTATGAATAAATACTTATCAATTGTTTTGATTCCTCTTCTGATTACAGCTGGGATTTATTTTACGCTTAGAACAAAATTCGTCCAAATAAGATTATTCAAAGACTCCATAAAATCCTTATTCCATAAACCAAAAACCGGGAGCGTATCTCCTTTTCAATCTCTGATGATATCGATGGCTTCCAGGATCGGTGTCGGGCAGATCGCTGGGATTACGCTGGCTATTGTGGCAGGAGGGCCGGGAGCTATTTTTTGGATGTGGATTATGGCTGTATTGGGGTGCACGTCAGCTTTTGTGGAAAGTACCCTTGCGCAAATTTATAAAGTGAAAAATAAGGACGGTTCCTTTAGAGGAGGCCCTGCTTATTATATTTCCAAGGCTATGCACAAAAAATATCTGGGTATCATATTTGCTTGCTTGCTCATTGGTGGATACGCCTACGGCTTTAATATGCTGCAATCTTATCAGCTTTCGTCTTCGTTAGAATACTATATAGATAACTACAATAACACCATATATCCTCTTTTGGTGGGGTTGGGGTTGGCTGTAGTCACAGCTCTGGTGATATGGGGTGGTACGCATAGGATCGCTTTTATATCAGAGTATATCGTCCCTATTATGTCTATAGCGTACGTGATGCTATCTATCTTTATAATCGGGAAAAATATAAATAAAGTCCCTTCTGTACTGCATTCCATTTTTAGCGAAGCGTTTAGCATCCGCGCCATCATGACGTCGCCTTTCTCTGCAGGAGTATTGGCACCATTAGTGCATGGTGTTAAGCGGGGGCTATTTTCGAACGAAGCCGGTATGGGTAGCGCTCCCAATGCGGCAGCTTCAGCTGATGTGAAACATCCTGTGAATCAAGGTTTGGCGCAGCTTTTTTCGGTCTTTATAGATACTATGTTGATTTGTAGTTCTACAGCGTTTATAGTCCTTTTGTCGGGCCTTGATAGGACCCAGAAAATAAGCCAAATTTTATTTGTACAGAAGTCCGTCAAGTCACAAATAGGTAGTTTGGGCGTACATTTAATTGCTTTTGCAATTTTGACTTTTGCATTTACATCCATTATAGGTAATTATTGCTATGCTGAGTCAAATGTGCTATTCATCAAAAATAATAAGGTAGTCTTAAATATATTTAGGGTGACGTGTGTGTTGGCGGTTTTCTTAGGGGCACAAGTAAGGTCAAATTTAGCGTGGAATATTTCTGATATATTTATGTCTTTGATGGCTATAATGAATATTCTGGTCATAATGAGAATCGGTAAGATTGCACTAAAAGCTTTAGATGACTATATAAAGCAGAAAAAGCAAGGAAAGCTGCCAGAATTTAAAGCTAAAGACATAGGGCTAGAAGATACAGATGTTTGGAATTAAGCGTAAATTCATAAAATAAAAAACAAACAAGCAGTTCCGCTTTAGGAATTGCTTGTTTGTTGTGTGAGGATACCATATTCTTTATTTGTATGTTTCTTTATAATTGCTGTTTGCAAGTTGCTCAGCAGAACTTACTATAGACTTCTTAGCTACTTTTGCTGCTGCTAGTTCGCCTTTTGTAAAAGTTCTCCCTCCACTTACCTTTTGATTTAAATCCTGTTGCAGATTTTCATTTTGAGATGCTAAATAATCGATCAATTCATTTGTGGTAAAGTATATATTATTTTTTCCTGCTAATTCAACTATTTGCTCGTTTACATCTTTTTTTGATCTTTTCCCTTCGATTTTTTGCATTTTCTTTTGTAGTCTAGGGTTCTCCTCTACCATTGCATAAAACTTAATAATATTTTCTCTTGACATTTTAATCTTCCCTCCTATATGAATACTAAAATTAATATAATTATATAATAAATTTTTGCGTATGTCAATATTTTTGATAAATAAATTTTAATATTAACATTTAATTATTGTTTTATTTTGATATTTTCTTATAAAAGATCCTATCTAATTCCGGTATGTAACTGTAATAGTAATTTAGATTCAATACATCGTCTAAATACTTTGATGCTAATTCAAAGTCTTCTTCGGAATCATATAAGCTGAATTTTTCACATGATTCTATTAGACTTTTAAAGGTTAAGTCAACTTTTCCCATTAACTGTTTTCTTTGCGTTGCACTTAATTTCGAATCTTCATCAATATTTTGCGCTATATCATTATACATTATTTGTAATTCGTAATGTATATTTTTATCTTTATCTGAAAGATTTCTCAGCATCTCTTTTATTTGCGGGGCTCGAGTCTCTTTGAACGTATCCCACAAAGTGTTGTTTTTACCTGATTTTTCATTCAAGCCTGTTTCAAAAGCATTATATTTATTCACAATATATTGGAATGTATCAGAACCCATCTGACTTGAAGCTTTGCTCAGTTTTGATGATGCATTGATCTTCACAAACTCTCCGGCATTTAATTTTACTTTAGCCAGGTTAGAATCTACCCTTTTTATTAATTTTAATACCCATTCATCGTTAATTTTTATAGTAGCTTCGGTTTCTCCTGGTAATGCCTTTAGTTTTTCGTTTTCTTTCGTTGCATCTATTTTTGTCAAATAAAAATTCAGGTTGAGGTATGCATTAATTGAGAAAACCAATGGGATAGTGGTGGCTTTTTCTATGCCTAAATCTTCTATCATTGAATAATATTTTTTTTCAAGCAAAGAAACGGTTTTATTTAAAACTTCAATGGTCTTTTCATCCAATTCTTGTTCGGCAGATATTTTCTCTATGATATCTATAATCTTATTTTTTACTGTTTCTGTACCTACTACTCTTTCGTTTACTATCGGTAATTGTATTTTTAAAGTTAAGTCTTTGCTGGTATCAAATTTACAATCACTCAAATTATCGCAGTAAGATACATCCACAAAAGCCTCCCCTACCATAGGTATAGTTAGATTTATATTTCCATTTAAGCTTTTGTATGCTCTTTTTATGTCTGTTTCAAAGTTTGATGCTTGTTTCTTCTTATTCCTAGAGAATACCTGCATTTTTGATAGATATTCAATTTCATCATATAGCTTTTCAAATAATCCAATTTCATTTCTAGTAGTAGCATATTCTCTTAAATATGCTGCTATTGCTATGGCGGCTTTTAGGATCTCTAGCCGTCCTTTATTTGTTTTTAAAAAATTAATATGTATCCAATTTGATTCTATTTTATGCTTTATTTTTCTTGCGTCTTCTTTATTCTCTTTAGGTATACTAGCATCCGATAAAATAGATAAAGCGAAATTATAGTGCCTAATGTCTCCTATTAAATTGGATAAAATTATAGAAATGACTTGCTCTTCCTTTGCAATATCACCTGCAAAATTGCCCTCTTCATTCAGATATTCTCCAAAGAGTGCTTTTATTTCTTTAAATTTCTTACCGTTAGATTGTTTTAAGAATTTTACAATATCATCTGCAGACCTAACATAATCTGATGGTGCACAGTCTTCATCAATCAAGCTGAGGTATGAGTGCGGTATATTTGTAAAAGTAACCCCAGCATCAGTAGATACTTTAAATCCTAGAGATGCTAAAAATTTTGCATAGGAGCTTAAACTAATAGTGTTTTTTATTTCATCTTCTGTATGAATATTGTCTTTAGTGGTTGTTATATTGGGCCATATAAACTTTGTGTTCTGTGGGATAACCTCTGCTATTTTTAAGTACCATTCAATTGATGTCTTCATGTTAGATAATAATTTTTTTTCATTTTTTTGCATTTCTTTTCTAGCATTTATAGTTTCTTTAACTTTCTCGTCACTTAATTCAATCGTTGTGATTTTCCCATCTTTATAGTCAGTATCTAAGAATTGCTCTAAAGAAAGGAATATCAGGCTCCTCGTAAACTGAGTTTTATTTTCCAAACTTGCTCCCAGGTAGCCTTTTAACCCTACTCCGACCGATATTGATAAATTCGCAGAGTTACTTATCCTATAGAAATCCTTTTCTGTAGCACCTTCTTCATTAGAAAAACCAACAGAGATTCCAAAATCAAACGGTGCTGAGCTTGCTGTAGCTGATACAGATACATTCTTAGATACGCTCTCCGTACTTAGTTTACTCTCAATGTCTTTTCTGTTTTGTTCCAAGATCTCATCTGCCAATTCCCTAGAAATCAAAACTTTATACGCATCCATCATAGAAGATACAAATCTGTAAAACCCGTTTGTATCTGGGATATTTTCATCGATTTCCATCAATATTTTTAAACTATATAGCCTTCTTAATAATTCTACTTGCCTATCAGTTTGTGAGTCTTCATTTTCGTTTAAATATCTCTCGGTACTTAATATGCACTCCACAACCAGGGGATTTTTCAAAATAAACTC
This sequence comes from Clostridia bacterium, assembly GCA_017480265.1. Lineage (GTDB taxonomy): Bacteria > Bacillota > Clostridia > Oscillospirales > Acutalibacteraceae > UMGS1224. The sequence continues at coordinate 2,513 of JAFVAZ010000031.1, read as the reverse complement.
ATTTAATGATTTTTTATCATCCACATAGTTACTTTGGGTATCATCTAAAATAAACCTTATGCCTTGCCTTAGCGCTATATCTAAATTATCCCCTTGAAATAAATCCAATTTTGCTTTGGTTCCAGAAAATTTAAAGCTTTTTGTACTTTTAGCTTCATCATTATCTAATCCCTTTTCTACCCTCATTTGTGGCTCTGCATAAATACTTACCTCGTTTCTTTGATTCGCCAAAGAAACATTCGAAAAATTTGAGCTAAAAATAGCTGACGCCAAAGATATCGCGAACAATTTTTTTAAAAACATCTTAAAATTCCTCCTCAAAAATAAATAATTCCAGTTAAAGTATGAAAAAATTTCTTTAACTGGAAACTATTATACCATATTTTTGTGATTATTTCAATATATTTTAAAAATATTTATTATTTTTTTATTTAATGCATAATAATCGCGGCCGCTGCACGCTGTAAAACCTAATTTATTTTTGCAAGATATATTTTTATTGTATATAATTTAAAAAATTCTCATAAAAAATCCCCCTAATTTAATTACTTAAATCAGGGAGAGCATAATGCAAATAAAAGCAAAAATAAATTGCACTATAATGGCTTAAAAACTAATCATTGCTAAAAGGCAATAATGCTAAATGTCGCGCTCTTTTTAAGGCAGTAGTTAGCTTTCTTTGATGCTGTGCACAAGTCCCGGTTGCCCTCCTCGGCAGGATTTTTGCCCTTTCAGAGAGGAACCTGCGAAGCTTTGCAACGTCTTTATAATCTATATCTTCTACTTTATCAACGCAAAAAGCACAAGCTTTTTTCTTGATAATCCTTCTATTTCCTCGGCGGTTTTCTCGCTCTTGTTTTTCAGGCAATTTTAACACCTCTTTTCTTGAAAAATTTTAGGTAAAAACTAGAAAGGTAAATCGTCGTCCATGGGAACTTCCTTAAAATCATCGATGCTACCATTTTCAAAAGACGTGGAATTGGAGCTTTCTTCCCCACCAGAAGCACCATTTACCTCAGTGTGTTTAGCAGGAGATGGCGAATAATCTCTTTTCGGTTCTGCAAAATGTACATTATCTGCAATAACCTCAAAAGCCCGCCGCTTATTCCCGTCTTTATCCTGATACGACCTAGTCTGTATAGAACCCTCTACAGCTACAAGCTGTCCTTTATTGAAATATTTGCATACAAACTCCGCTGTGCTTCTCCATGCGACAATATCGATAAAATCAGTTTCCCTCTCGGCCCCTGCCCGCACATAAGTCCTATCCACCGCCAAAGTAAATGACGTGACGGCGATACCGTTATTGGTGTGCCTAAGTTCCGGGTCTGCAGTTAATCTACCCATTAGTATAGATCTGTTTAGCAATGTAATTCCTCCCTTTTAAATAAACAGAAATTTATTTTTTCACTATAATGGAACGCAATATCCCATCTGTAATTTTATAATTACGATCAAGCTCCGCCGGGAAAGATGGGGAACTAACAAACTCAAAAAGAATATAGTAGCCTTCTGATTCTTTGTTAATTTCATAAGCAAGTTTGCGCTTACCCCATTCATCAACTTTGCTGAGCTTTGCATTTTTTTCGATTAGTTCTTTAAATTTTTGAACTAAACTTAAAATATCATCATCTCCCAATTTTGCGGAGATCACTAATACTGTCTCGTATGCATTTTGAACCTCGGTCACCTTTTTCACCTCCTTTTGGACTAAAGACCCTTATAAAAAATAAGAGCAAGGATAGTAGACTAAGATTAATTTCTAATACCTTTATTATAGTATAATGAAATTATTATTTTTAGTCAAGTGCTTCTTGTAGCAAAGTAAAAATCAACTAAAAATGTAAACGGAAGAAAGCAACCACCGGGAAACTAAATTTTACCCTTAGCAGACTCTATAACGACCAAATACGTAATGTAAGTATAAAAGGAATTTTATTTACACAAAATAAATCCGGTGATAAATATGATAATATCTTTTATACGTACAATCCTCTTATATACAATAATAATACTAGCTGTACGGTTAATGGGTAAAAGGCAAATCAGCGAACTGCAAACATCTGAACTCGTAGTTACGTTATTAATATCAGATATAGCTTCTATCCCCATGCAAAACCCTAATATTCCTATACTTACGGGCATTATTCCTATAATAGTTTTAGTAGCCTTTGAGATATTAATTTCAACATTCATGTTAAAAAATTCTAGATTCAGAAGATTCATATGCGGCAACCCTGTTACTTTGATAGATAACGGGAAATTAGATCAGAAAAAAATGACAGATCTGCGGATGAGTATAGATGATTTGGAGGAGCAATTGCGTCAGCTAGAGGTGTCCAGCCTTTCAGATATCGCTTATGCGATAGTAGAAACTAACGGGAAATTGAGTATAATAAAAAAGCCGGAAAAGCAAACCGTTGATGCTTCTATGCTTAATTTGCAGCCCCAAGATTCCGGCATTGAAACAGTAATTGTAAAAGATGGCGAAATTTCGGACGCTTGCTTGCAAT
>JAFVAZ010000030.1 GCA_017480265.1 Clostridia bacterium | reverse complement strand
TTTTAATCTCTCGTTTTTGCTGACTTCCGACGGCTCGCTGCGAAAAAAGCACTCGCCTCTTCTAAAAATTCATTTTCCTCTTGCAGCCTTCTATTTGCCCTAGAAAGCTCTTTATTTTGTTTTCTAAGTACTGCTATTTCTTCTGCTAAACTTAAGGCTCCTTTTGGTGTATATGATCCTTCTCCTAAATCCAACTGCCCTTGCCGGGATGCCATTACCCATCCCCTCATTGTGCTTGTTGGCACTCCCAGCTCTTTTGATGCTTTCGTCATACCTTTCTCTTTTATTAATTTTACTGCTTGCACTTTATATTCCTTATCATATCTTTTCTTTAGCATTGTTTTTTCCTCCTTGATTTTGTTTTTTATTTTTATTTGCGCGAATTTTACTTGTCAACTTTTATTGTACAACATCAACTTTTTACTTTTCGCGCATACTGTTCCTACTTTAGGATACCAGAACAGTAGAAAAAAAAATTTTTTTATGGTATAATTATAATTACAGCTAGATCGCAGGAGGATAAAATGAATTTAAAAGCAGCAAAAAAAATAGGAACAAATCGTTATGAATTAGAGATTGAAATCAGTCCAGAAGAATTCTCAAAAGCAATCGATAGATCGTATAAGAAAAACGCTAAAAGAATATCTATCCCAGGATTTAGGAAAGGTAAAGCTCCTAAAAATTTTATAGAAAAATATTATGGCAAAAGTGTATTTTATGAAGATGCGGTAAATGACGTCTACCCTGATGCAATGGATGAAGCTATAAAAGAAGCAAAACTTGATGTTATTAATGATAGAATTGATTTTGATATCGTTACGATAGGGCATGAGGAAGGCTTAACTTTTAAAGTAGCTGTTACAGTCAAACCGGAAGTTAAGATTGAAAATTACAAAGGAATAGAAATAAAAAAGAAATCTACCAAAGTGGAAGAACAGGACATAGACAAAGAAATAGAATCCCAAAGAGAACGAAACGCTAGAATAGTGGCAGTAGATTCTAGAGCTGCTCAAGATGGCGATATAGTTGTCATTGATTTTAAAGGCTTTGTAGATGGAAAAGCCTTAGAAGGAGGTGAAAGTAAAAATCATACATTAAAGCTAGGTTCACACCGATTTATACCTGGTTTTGAAGAACAGATATTAGGGCATAAAAAAGGCGAAAGTTTCTCTATCGATGTCAAATTTCCTGATGATTATTCTGCTAAGGATTTATCGGGGAAGAGTGCAACTTTCGAAGTAAAAATACATGAAATAAAAGAACGCCAACTTCCGGCACTCGACGATGAATTTGCAAAAGATGTCAGTGAATTTGATACTCTGGAAGATTACAGAAAAGATGTGGAAAAAACTTTAAAAGAAGCTAAAGAAACCGAAGCACTAAACGATATTGATGATCAGATCATAAATAAATTAAATGAACTACTTGAAGGGGAAATCCCAGAAGCAATGTTTGAAAACAGAATAAATGATGATATAAAAGAATTTGCAAACACGTTGAAAGCGCAAGGCCTAGATATTAATTCTTATATAAAATATATAGGGTCCGATAAAGAAGCACTTCGCAAAGAACTTCGTCCAATGGCAGTGCGGCAAGTAAAATTGCGCTTGGCGCTAGAGAAAATCTCTGAGCTCGAAAACTTACACCCAACAGAAAAAGAGATCGAAGATAAATTTAAAGAATACGCTGATTCCTATAAAATAGATGTAGAAAAAATAAAGACACTCATACCGCAAGAAGATTTAATCTTAGATTTATCTTGCAAGAAGGCTATTGAGTTTTTGCGCGAAAACGCTAAAGTTTCATAATGGTCGTGATCTTCGAATAAAATGGGATAATAATTGGCGAATTGAATTAAAGCTTTTAGAATGACGAGTAAAAATAAAAAACTTCGCATTTTAAAGTATTGCAGTTATAATTATAAATTATAATTAATTTTTGCATAAGGAGACAGGTATATGGCAAATAATATTAAGATGAGTTTAGTTCCATATGTTGTGGAGCAGACGAACAGAGGCGAAAGGTCTTACGATATATTTTCCAGACTTTTAAATGATAGGATTATTATTTTGGCAGAAGAAGTAAATAGTACGACTGCAAGTTTGATAGTAGCGCAGTTGTTGTATCTTGAAGGGCAAGATCCTGCAAAAGATATCAACCTTTACATCAATAGCCCTGGCGGCTCTGTAACCGATGGCTTGGCGATCTATGATACTATGCAGTATATAAAATGCGATGTATCAACAATATGCATAGGGTTAGCTGCCAGCATGGGTGCGTTTTTATTGGCAGCGGGTGCTAAGGGCAAAAGATATGCCTTACCAAATAGTGATATTATGATTCATCAGCCTAGCGGAGGAGCTAGAGGGCAAGCTACAGATATCATGATACATGCAGATCATATAGTACAAACGAAGAAAAGACTAAATACAATTTTGTCTGAGAGAACAGGGCAGCCGTACGATGTGATAGCAAGAGATACAGAAAGAGATAACTTCATGACGGCACAGCAGGCATTAGATTATGGTCTGGTAGATAAAGTGATAAAAGAAAGGTAAAATAATAAAAAAACATAAGAATAAAAAGGGAGGGGTTATAATGAATAGAGACGGAAAAAACGATAACCGTATTTGTTGTTCTTTTTGCAATAAACCACAAGATCAGGCTGCTAAGTTAATTGCAGGACCTGGAGTTTTCATCTGTGATGAATGCGTAAACTTGTGTATGTCTATACTTGAGGATGAGTACGCTTTAAAGAAAGGTTTGAAGCGAGTACCAAAGGAAGACAAAAAAACGCGTATATTACCAAAGCCAAAAGAAATTAAAAAAATGCTGGATGATTATGTAGTGGGGCAAGAATCCGCTAAAATCACTTTGTCTGTCGCAGTATATAATCATTATAAGAGAATTTATTTTGGAAAAAATGACGACGTAGAGTTAAAGAAGAGTAATATATTGCTTTTAGGTCCAACAGGAGTGGGGAAAACTTTATTGGCACAGACTTTGGCGAAAGTTCTGGATGTGCCGTTTGCGATAGCGGATGCTACTACATTGACAGAAGCTGGATATGTCGGTGAAGACGTAGAGAACATACTTCTGCGTTTGATACAAGCTGCAGATTTCGATATCGAAAAAGCAGAACGAGGGATTATTTACGTAGATGAGCTTGATAAAATTGCCAGAAAATCCGAGAATCCTTCCATCACGCGTGATGTAAGCGGAGAAGGCGTGCAGCAAGCTTTATTGAAAATCTTAGAAGGAACAATCTCCAACGTACCTCCGCAAGGCGGGCGCAAGCATCCACAGCAAGAGTTCATACGGATCGATACCTCCAATATACTCTTTATCTGCGGTGGTGCGTTTGATGGATTGGAGAAAGTCGTGGAGCGCAGAGTGGGGTCTTCATCTTTGGGATTCGAAGCTCCGGTGCGTTCAAAGAAAGAACTGGATACAACCTACTGGATGAAAGAAGTAGTCCCGCACGACTTAGTAAAGTATGGCTTGATACCGGAGCTTATCGGGCGACTTCCTGTGATAACTTCACTTGAAGGATTAGATAAGGAGGCTTTGGTAAGGATCCTGAAAGAACCTAAAAATTCAATGACAAAACAGTATAAAAAGCTATTTAAGCTAGATAACGTGGAACTTGAATTTGAGGAGACTGCTCTAGAAGCTATAGCACAGAAGGCTTTGGATAGAGAGACCGGAGCAAGAGGTCTCAGAGCGATAATGGAAGATTTCTTGACGAAGCTAATGTATGAAGTGCCGGAAGACCACACCATAGAGAAAGTAATAATAACAAAAGATACAGTAGAGAAAAACGAAGCAACGATCTTATACGATAAAAAGCGAAAACCAGCAAAAATTAAAATTGAGGTCGAGCCCGATAACACAAGAAATATGGAAAGTTCAGTTTCTTAAAAATAAAGCGGTTGTAGTCTTATAAATTAACAATTTGCATTTCTAAGGCAATACCGCACAAATCAGAATTGTCAAAAGAGCTAAAAAATGATATAATAAAGACATGATAAAACAACTGAAATTAAGCGAGCTCGGAGATGAGCTGGCGCAGACAAAAACGAAGAAAAAAGAATTTTTGAATCAG
>JAFVAZ010000029.1 GCA_017480265.1 Clostridia bacterium | reverse complement strand
TCTTTTTTCTTCGTTTTTGTCTGCGCCAGCTCATCTCCGAGCTCGCTTAATTTCAGTTGTTTTATCATGTCTTTATTATATCATTTTTTAGCTCTTTTGACCATTCTGATTTGTGCGGTATTGCCTTAGATTTGATTCCCATTTTCCCTAAAAAATCTGTGGATACTTTCAGCGGTGAATTTTGTGATACCTTTCACACTCATTAGCTCGTCTAAATCTGCAGCTTTGATCCTCTCTATAGTTTTGAAGTGCCTCCATAAAGCATCGGCTCGCCTTGTGCCAACTCCCGGGATAGCTAAAAGTTCACTGGTTAAGCTATTTTTCTTTCTCAGTGTACGATGATACCCGATAGCAAACCTGTGCACTTCTTCTTGAATCTTTGAGATTAAAGAAAAAACTTCTCTGTTGGAATTGATGACGATCTCTTCGCCGTGACCGGTTATTGCTCTGGTCTTATGCTTATTGTCTTTCACAATGCCGAATACCGGGATATCTACGTTTTCTTTTTTTAAGATCTCTTCTACAGCCGAGACCTGCCCTTTCCCTCCATCCAGAAGTATCAGATCCGGCAATTTGGCAAAACCCGCATCCTTTTTTTCAGCGGATTTATATTCTTTTATCCTGCGCTCTACTACTTCTCTCATAGAAGCATAATCATCCTGACCTATGAAGCTTTTTATTTTAAACTTCTTGTATCTAGATTTCAGCGGCCTACCATTATAAAAGACGACCATGCCGGCTACATTCTCGCTTCCCGCAGTATTAGAAATATCATACGATTCTATATATTCCGGGAAATTTTTTAAAGATAAAATCTTTGCAAGCGACTCCAGGGCATAGGTTTCTCGGTTTGTACGCGAGATGCTCTGTGCTATTTTTTCAGCTGCGTTGTTTTTACACATTTCAACTATCTTTAAGCTTTCGCCCTTTTGTGGTTTTATTATTTCTACTTTCTTGCCTTTTTTCTCCGTCAACCATTTCTCTAGGTTTTCTTTATCTTCAGGATATTCGTCTACCAAGATATATTTAGGTATCTGCGTCTTTGAGGAATAATACCTCTGCAAAAACTCGTATCTAACATTTTCGTCGTCTTCTATATCGATATTTTTTAGCAGAAACTCTTCTCTATCATTTAATCTCCCGTCTAGAAATTTGAAAACTTCAAAACACGAAATCTGCTTCCCCTTCACTAGTGCAACGACGTCCTGCTCTTTAGATTTTGATAAAATTACTTTTTGCTCTTCTTTGGCTAGTTTTTTTATCAATTCAATTTTATCCCGCAATTTTGCCGCCTTTTCAAAATCTAACCGTTCTGCCGCATATTCCATCTTTGAGCTTAGCTGTTTTACAGAAGCTTTGTTGCCACCTTTCAAAAAATCCACAGCCTCTCTCACACTTTCCAAATATTCTCCATGAGATATCTTCCCTATGCAAGGAGCAGAACATTGCTTTATATAGTAATTTAAGCAGGCTCTATTATAACGCCGTCTGGAAAAATCCAGGTTACAATCAGGCAATTTGAAAATTTTTAAGGCAGTATTGACTGCGCTTTTTACGGATCTTGTATATGGTCCTATATACTCACTTCCGTCGTTTATAGCTTGCTTGGCCTCTGTTATTCTGGGCCATTTTTCTTTAGAGATTTTTATATAATTATAGCCTTTGTCATCTTTTAGCAGGATATTATATTTAGGTTTATTCTGCTTTATGAGGCTACACTCTAAAACCAACGCTTCAAATTCGCTATCTGTTAAAATATATTCAAAATTTTCGACTCTGGAGACCATTTGCCGGACTTTTTCGCTATGATTATTCTGTGAACCAAAGTATTGGCTCACTCTGTCTTTTAAGCTTTTGGCTTTCCCTATATATATAATCTCATTTTTTTTGTTTTTCATTATATATACACCCGGGGCTTCCGGCAGAGCTATCGCTTTTTCCCTTAGCTTTTTTATTGCCCGGTTGCTTTCTTCAAGTGAACCTTGCCATTCCTTTAGCACGTTTTTTCTCCCAGCAGTTACTTAATATTTTTCCGATATGATAAATTAAATCTAAAGTTCTTTGCATAAATTCCAATAATCTAGCAAAAGATAGGAAACACAAACCAAAAGGCAAATCTCTCTTACTCCAAATTGGCGCATTACATCAAGAAGGTGCCTTTTTATTGCTTTAAAAAATTTACTGTTCCTCATTCTCCCAATTGTGGAAGACATCTTGCACATCATCGTTATTTTCAAGCAGATCGAGAAGTTTCTGCATTTTGGATTTGCTCTCTTCGTCTGTCAACTGAGTATAGGAGCTCGGGACCATTTCTATTTCAGCTGATAAAAATTTATAAGATTTATTCTCTAAACTTTCTCTTACAGAACTAAAATCTTCTGGCTCTGTTTGGATTTCAAATATCTCATCATCTATAGTAAAGTCAGCCGCGCCGCTATCCAATGCATCTTCCATTACTTTGTTTTCATCTAAACCATCTTTTTCAACTATTATAATTCCTTTTTGCGAAAACATAAAGGACACACACCCGGATGTCCCTAAATTCCCTCCGCATTTGTCAAAGTAATGCCGGATATCTCCTGCTGTACGATTCCTATTATCAGTCAGAGTTTCTACTATCACCGCAACGCCATTGGGGCCATAGCCTTCGTACCTTATACTCTCATAGTTTGTGTTATCGCTATCTCCGGCAGCTTTTTTGATAGTCCTTTCAATGTTATCGTTTGGGACATTGTTTGCTTTGGCTTTAGCTATACAATCTTTTAACTTTGAATTAGTGTTTGGGTCCGCCCCGCCTTCTTTTACTGCTACAACTATCTCTCTGCCGATTTTGGTAAAGATCTTGGCTCTAGCACCATCAGTTTTTTCTTTTTTCCTTTTTATATTGCTCCATTTTGAATGTCCAGACATATTGACCACCTAACTTATTATTTATGTGATTATAGCTTCCATTTTAGCATATCTTTTTTATCGTATCAATTATTGAGATTAATATCTTGGTGCGAGGCATAATAATAGGCTCTATCAATGGCGGTTAAAAATATGCTGTCCTTTATAACATCGCCAAATTAAAATTATTTTAAAATTAAAGATTATAAAAATAATTAAATATTAAAGAAAAAGTAAAATAAATATTGAAATTAAAAAATTTTTAGTGTATAATATAATTACTTGATGTCATATTTTTATTTTTTAAAGAAAGGAAGTTGAAAATGAGAATTCGGACACAAAAACTTGGTGATAGCAATTTAATTGGAGAACGCTTAACGAAAAATAGAAAAGCAATGGGATTAAAACAACAAGAGTTTATTGTACAACTACAGATTAATGGAGTAGATTTGAGTTCTTCAGCTTTATCTAAGATTGAAGGTCAACATAGAATCGTAACAGATAAAGAATTATCTACAATTGCAGACGTTTTGAATGTCACTACAGATTACTTACTCGGCAGAAAATTAAAAAAACATTCAAAAAGCTAAAAAGTGTAAAAATTCTTCATAAAAGATAAAAAGAAGCTACAAGGTTTGCTCTTATAGCTTCTTTTTTGCGTTTTTTTGGGGTTTATATCTTTAGCAAATATCCTTCCGGAAAGCTTAGCTATACATATTAATTTTAAAATAGTATAATTAGGCAATGAAAATCAGTACATAAAAGATGTAGCAATATACTATGGAATTTTGCAGAGAATAATTTTCATATCAATGAAAAAACAAAAGTTTTTAATAATTAGAGAGGAAGAGTTAGTTTGAAAAAACGAAGAGCTATCGGGCAGTCTTTTATGAAAGGTACGCTAGTCCTAACATCTAGTATTTTTATAGTAAAAATATTAGGGATATTATTCAGGATCTTTGTGACGGGGATGATCGGGCCCACCGGTGCAGCATACTTTACAGTAGCATATGAGATATATAATCCTTTGTTTGCACTAGCTACGGCGGGCTTCCCTATAGCTATCTCCCGGATGATATCTGAAAATATGGCTATGGGGCACTACAGAGACGTAAGGAAAATACATAATATATCCATCCCGATATTTTTAACTACAGGCTTTATAGGGCTGTGTTTAATGATTTTGGGGGCTTTTGTAGTACCAAAGTTACCTTTTGTGAATGTACCGGGAGCGATATATTCTGTTTTGGCGTTATCGCCTACGATCCTATTTGCCTGCTTGATGTCTATCTATAGAGGGTACCATCAGGGCCTTAGAAATATGGTTCCGACCGCTATATCGGAGATTATAGAAGCCGGGTGCAAGTTTATTTTGGGGTATAGCATTTCTTATTCCATCATAACTTACGGAGTTTGGGAGTACTCTCAAAACGGCACTTTTCTAGGATATCATTGTGAAGATCGAGAAGCTGCATTGAGGGCGATAATGCCTTTTGCATCGGCCGGAGCTATATTGGGCATCTCTATCGGAGCTTTTTGCGGTTTTCTGTTCCTATTTATAAACCACAAAAGGAGGGGCGACGGCATCACAGAGCAGGAACTAGAAAATTCACCCCAAGCTAGGCCCAAAGCTTACCTGATTAGAGTATTAATTAAAACTGCTCTACCAATAGGCATAGGTGCAATAATATTAAATGTAGCAGGCTTGATCGATACAAGCTTGATATTAAATAGAATTCAGCATATAATGGAGGTAACCCCGGGAGAACTTTTGGATTATTACGGAAGTGCAATAAAACCGGATATTTTGAGGGGAAAAGATGGGGTGCATGGGTACCTTTTAGGTTGCTATTCATATACTTTACCTCTGATGATGCTAGTCCCTGCGATAACTCAGACTTTTGGGGTCGTGTCGCTGCCTTCTGTGACTAACGCATATACAAAGAAAGATCCCAAAAAATTGAAGCATAGCATAGAATCAGTGATGAAGCTGACCATGATGGTGACCATTCCTGCAGGGCTTGCCTTAGCTATATTGGGTCCGCACCTGTTGAAGATTATTTATCCTAATAGAGTGGACGCTGTAAATATTGCTTCTCATATTATCCCTATCTTAGGGATAGCTACCATATTTATGGCATCTGTTACTCCATTTTGCAGTATGCTTCAGGCAGTAGGTAGAGTGGACCTCCCTGTAAAGATCATATCTTTTGGCTTATTGATAAAAATCGTCGTTAATTATCTATTGGTAGGCATCCCAAAAGTAAACATTCAAGGAGCGGGGATGGGCACGTTGATCGGTTACTTATTTAGCTTGGTTGCATCTAGTTATAATTTATTTAAAGAAACTAGAATAGTGCCGAATATAAAAGATACCATACTAAAACCGTTAGTCGCCGGAGTTGTTTGTGCTGTAGAGTTATTTTTTATTTCAAAAATATTAATAGATTTATTCCCTCTACTTATTTCTATCATCATATCTTCGATTATTTACTTATGTACATATGTTTTGGCACTATCTTTATTGGGATCTTTAAAGAGTTCAGAATTAAAAAATCTGATAAAAAGCAAAAAAATTATAAAAGCACTTGAAAAATGTCGATTTCTAAGGTAACATATACTCAGATACTTTATTTTCATTGTTTTTCTAAAAGTGAAAGATGTTGCATTTTGTCGAAATATGATTATAATGTTTTAAAGAGCGCTAAATTTTTTCAAAAAATTTTTTAATAATAAAAAAATGTAAAAAAAGCTTGAAAAAGAATTTTCTTTAGTGTAGAATTATTTTTAATATGAAGTATAAAGATAAAACTGTATTTAGCTTTGATTTAAGTATTGTGGAGAGTATCATTTATCATTAATCTGTATTCTCTATGCAATTGTATGCATTGATGAATAAAAAATTTTTGGAGGTTGTTTTAATATGAACAAGACAGAATTAATAGCGGCTATTTCTAACGAGACTGGTTTTTCAAAAAAGAACTCTGAAAAAGCAGTCGCAGCATTTATTGATTCGGTTGTTGGAGCGTTAAGGAAGGGCGATAAAGTTCAGCTTATAGGCTTTGGAACATTTGAAGTCCGTAAGAGATCTGCTAGAACAGGACGTAACCCTAGGACCAATGCTCCTATCCGTATTCCAGCATGCAAAGTACCTGCTTTTAAAGCTGGAAAATTGTTTAAAGACATCGTCAATAAAAAATAGTTTTAATCGCAAAAATGACCAACTTCTTTTCAGAGGTTGGTCATTTTATTTTGGGACTTTGTTATGTCCAGTATTCAGCCATCAGTTTATTTAATACTGACCTTCTTAAAATAAAGAATTAAAATTTGCAAAAAATAATGGTAAAATTTAATATAGTAAAGGAGCATACCAGATGAGGAATTTTAAATATAAAAAATTATTCTGCCTAGTGTTATCGATAATAGCTTATGTAGGGGTGATTTCTTGCAGCTTGAGGAGTGATAATATGGATGAAACAAAAGAGAGCAAAAAATCTGCAATAAAGTTGGTAGCTCTAAAGGGGCCAACTTCGTTAGGCTTAGTAGAATTATGGGATAAAAGCGATGAAGGGGCTAATGAAAATAAGTATGATATTAATGTAGTAGGGGAACCGGCAGAAGCTATAGCTAAGCTCGCAAGTGGTGATGCAGACGTCGGTTTAGTACCTACCAATATGGCATCGATTTTGTATAATAAAACATCTGGTAATGTAAAATTGGCTGCTATAAATGCACTTGGGGGATTATATATAGTATCAAATAATAAAGATATAAAAGAGGTGCGAAATTTAAAAGGAAGGAAAATATATGTCTCAGGCCAAGGTGCCACTCCGGAATATGCACTAAGGTATGTTCTGCAGAAAAATGACTTGGAAGTAGGTCGCGATGTTTTCTTAGAATATAATAAAGCAGAGCACTCGGAATTAGCTTCACAAGTAATCTCTGAAGATGTTGATATAGCACTTTTGCCGGAGCCTTTTGTCACGCAAGTTACAGAAAAGAACAGCAATATTAAAGTTGCTCTAAATCTGACAAAAGAATGGGATAGATCATCTGAGAGCAAAGATAATTTAACGATGGGCTGTATTATTGTTCGCAAAAATCTTATAGAGGATAAAAAAGATAGCTTTGATAGATTCTTAGATGATTACAAAAACTCAGTAGAGTACGTCGATACTAACCTTGAAGGTGCATCGCAGCTGGCGGATAAATATGGTATAATGCAAAAAGAAATAGCTATAAAGGCATTGCCAAAATGTAATATTGTGTTTATAGAGGGAGAAGAGATGAAAAATAAAGTGATTAATTTTTTGAAAGTACTATTTGATTTTGAGCCGAAATCAATCGGAGGAAAAATGCCAAGTGAAGATTTTTATTACAAAAGATAACCGCGATGTACAAGGAAACTAACAACAAAAAGCACGATCTCCCTGCGGCTTTGATCCAATTATAGAATAATACTAAAGACCAGCATTTTTCCGAGTTTGGTGTAGATGTTATTAAATTCGCTTATGGGTAAAGGATTTTGACCTTTTCCTATTTCTATGGTAAAAGCAGGACGGTTGAATTTTTCTATAAACCAGTCTTTAAATCCCCCGCCTACAGCTAATCCTTCGGGTTCGGACAAAGCATATCCGCTAGTTTGCGAGAGTATATGCGCCATTAAGTGAGAATTTTCAGGTTGGCGATTATCAAAATCCCAGTAGATTTCTTCCCCTTGACTATGGAAAGCAATAGCGTGGCGGTAGGCGCCTTTTCGGCATAGATCGGTTAAGATTTGCGTTTCTAGTTCGCTTTCTGGGTTATTCCCTCCAAATCTAGTAGGAGCGGGACCGGTTATGCCATTTTTTTGCTCCAGCGAGTGCAGCTCTTCCCACTTTGCATCAAAGTTATGGTTTATATCCACTCCACGAGCGTTTGCTTGCCAATTAGAAGTATTCCCGCGTGAAATTTTTTCTACTAAATCTCGATACTTATTGGCGCTTTTTGCTCCGCGGATGCTTATTTCTGTCCCGTCGGGGTTTATACAAGGCACGATTTGTGCCCCTTTTTTAGCAAGCAGCTTTTGTAAATTTATACCGTATAGTGGATAATTGTATTTTATAGAGTCCGCGAGCCGCTCTACAAAGCGAAGAAGTAAAAGGGATGTCAGCCACTCCATTCCATGGAAGCCCCCGACTAACAAGCAGGCATTTTGTGGATTGCCTATTTTTATGCAATGAATATCCCTTTCGCAATAGCTCTTTCCTAATACTTCTAGCTTTAGGAATGCATACTTTTTTGCGATGGCTTTTATTAAATGTTCTCGATTGTTTTGGTCTAGATAATCTAAATCGAATGATAAATTACCCATGAACAGTCTCCTTCTTAAGCAAAATGGTGGGATCTAATTTTATTGCAAATTTTAAACTTTTTAATTATAATGATAAAAAATAAAAATTTATACTTTCTGCGCAACTTAGGGGAGGCTCTTTTTCAGATGGATATGTATGAAAAAACATTGAAAAACGACGTGAAATTTAAAGGAAAAATTTTGCAAGTAGAAGAAGTGGAAGTAGAGCTTCCAAATGGAAAAAGTGCGACAAGAGAGGTTGTTAAGCATAGCGGCGCTGTGTGCATTGCAGCTATCACAGCGGAGAACGAGTTCATTTTTGTTAAACAATTTAGATGCCCATTTTCAAAGGTAATTTTAGAATTACCTGCGGGACAACTAGAAAACGGCAAAGATGACCCAATATCTGATAGCCAAAGAGAGCTTAAAGAAGAAACAGGTGCAATAGGCGTCAACTATGTAAATTTGGGGAAAATGTATATGAGTCCCGGGTATTCTTCAGAAGAGATATTTTTGTTTTTGTGCAGTGTTAAAGAATTTGGCGAGACTTGCCCGGATGAAGATGAATTTTTAGAAGTCGTCAAGATACCGGTAGATAAAGCATACAGTATGGTTTTAAATAATGAAATCGAAGATGCAAAAACACAAATAGGCGTCATAAAGGCATATAATTATTTGCTTAAAAACCGTAATAGGTAATATGCAGTAGCTTTACGTTTTACTGTGGGATGCAAGCGTGGGGTAATAGATTAAGGAGAAGCAGAGGATGCGACTAATTTCATGGAATGTAAATGGCTTGAGGGCTTGCATGAAGAAAGGCTTCGTTGAGTTTTTGAATAATTCTAAAGCGGATGTATTTTCTATACAAGAAACAAAAATGCAAAGAGAACAAGCGGATTTCAGCTTCCCGGGATATTCAGAATATTGGAATAGTGCCATAAAGAAGGGTTATTCTGGCACTGCAGTTTTTTCAAAGATTAGACCTATCAATGTTACTTATGGGATAAATATAAAAGAGCATGATGAGGAAGGGCGCGTTATAACCTGCGAATATGAAAATTTCTTCCTCGTAAATGTCTATGTGCCAAATGCACAAAGGGAATTGACTAGGCTAGATTACCGCATGAATTGGGAAGATTCCTTTAGAAATTACGTTTGCGGTCTAGATAAGGTAAAACCTGTAATAATATGTGGCGATATGAATGTAGCGCATAATGAGATTGACTTGAAAAATTTTAAGACGAATGTAGGAAATGCCGGATTTACCAAAGAAGAGAGAGGAAAAATGACTGAACTTTTATCGGCGGGCTTTGTGGATTCATTTAGAGCTTTATACCCGCAGAAAACCGGAGTTTATACTTGGTGGTCGTATATGTTCAATGCCCGCAAAAATAATGCAGGGTGGCGCATCGACTATTTTTTAGTTTCAGAAAAGATCAAAAATTACATAATAGATTCCATAGTGCATGCGGATGTTTTGGGCAGTGACCACTGCCCTGTGGAACTGATTATGAATTTTTAAAACCAAATCGCTTGACCTCAAAATTTTAAGGTTGTATCATCTACTATAAGTGAATAGTTTTTTGCGTCTGAATAGATAATGATGGAGCAGAGATATTTTTATATAAATAAATTTAAATTTTCAAGGAGTTGATTTATAAAGTGATAGAAGTTAAGAATTTATGCAAAAAATATGCGGATAAAATTGCATTGAACAGTGTAAATTTCTCCGTAAACAAAGGGGAGATCCTCGGCTTTTTGGGCCCAAATGGAGCTGGAAAAACTACTACAATGAATATCATAACAGGGTATTTATCGGCCGATGAAGGTACGGTAACTATAGATGGAGCTGAAATTTTTGAAAATCCTATCAGAGCAAAAAGTAAGATAGGTTACCTGCCGGAGATCCCGCCCCTTTACTTGGATATGCCGGTATATAGGTACCTTGAATTTATTTATGAATTAAAAAGAATCAAACTTAATAAAAAAGAGCATTTGTATGAAATATGCAATCTTTTAGATATACTTGATGTAAAAGATAGGATTATAAAAAATCTTTCTAAAGGCTATAAACAAAGGATCGGTTTTGCGGCGGCTCTGGTTGGCTATCCTCCAGTCTTGATCTTGGATGAACCTACGGTAGGGTTGGACCCTAAGCAGATCACAGAATTGCGTGAATTTATAAAAAAGCTGGGCAAAAATCACACAGTGATTTTATCATCCCATATTTTGTCGGAAGTGCAAGCTCTTTGCGATAGGATAGTCGTCATCAATAATGGTAAGATTGTAGCTGATGATACCTCCAAGAATTTATCTGAAAATTTTTCTGATAAAAATAAAATCTTAGTGCAAATAGAAGGAGAAAAAACAAAAATACGGTCGCTACTTTCAAATATCAAAGGGATAAAATCGGTCTCTATGGGAAAAGAGGTATCCGAGGATATTTATGAATTCACCGTAAATGCCGGTAGAGATATAAATATAAGGAAAGATATATTTGATATATGTGCAAAAAATAGATTCCCCATTCTATTGATGAAATTAGAAGAGACGAATTTAGAAGATATCTTCTTGCAGTTGACAAGCGATGACGCTAATTTTGCAATGAATAAAGGGCTGCAGCAAAAAGAAAGCACAGCGAAGAAGTATGATAAAAATGAGGAGGCACCGAAATGAAAGCTATAATAAAGAGAGAGTTTAATTCTTATTTTACTTCACCCATAGGGTATATAGTATTGGCAGCGTTTTTTGCGTTTGCTGGGTTTTATTTTTATGTAACTTGCTTGATCGCAAATTCGTCAAATCTTTCTTATACTTTTAGCAATATTTTCATAATAACCATTTTCTTAATTCCTATTTTGACAATGAGAGTTTTCAGCGAAGAAAAAAAGCAGAAGACAGACGTAGTTCTTTTCACTTCGCCGGTGAAGCTTTATTCTGTAGTTTTGGGTAAGTTTGTAGCTTCATTATCGATCTTTTCAATTTGTATATCTATAAATTTATTGTTTGCAGTTATTATAGCTTTTTTCACACAAGTCAATGTAGCTTCAGTTTTAGGGAATTTTTTAGGCCTATTTTTATTAAGTGCCACTTTGATATCAATAGGAATTTTCTTATCTTCTTTAACAGAAAATCAAATAATTTCTGCGATCAGCTGTATAGGCGTAGGTTTATTTATACTGCTATTTGATACGTTATCTCATATCATACAGATTAAGTTTATCAGCAATATTTTTTCTGATCTTTCTTTTATGTCGAGGTATGATAATTTCACTTTGGGGATAATCAATTTTTCAGATGTCGTATTTTTCTTGAGTGTATGTGCTATTTTCTTATTTTTAACAGTTAGAGTATTTGAAAAAAAGCGGTGGGATTGATAAATACAAAAAAATTTACTCTATGAAGGAGAATCTGAATGAAAAAAAGGGAAAAAAATCGTAAAAGTTTTAAATTAAATTTGCAAATATCGCAGAGAGTAAGTGCTATTTTTAAAAATAGAAAACTCAAAAGAGGGAGCATAGCAAGCAGTATAACGGCAGCTATAATTATAAGCTTTGTGCTCCTAAATGTAGCAGTATCAGCTTTGAGCGCCAAGTTCCCTTTGAGCTGGGATTTGACGGATAGCAAAATTTTTACGCTGACAGATCAATCTAGAAACTTTATTCAGAGCTTAGAAAAAGAAGTGGAGATAGATCTTTTAAACGATGAAAAGACTTTTTCTGAAAGCAATGAATATTTTAAACAAGCTAATACTGTGCTAAAGCAGTACGAAAAATTTTCACCTAAAATTAAAATTAATTATATAGATGTCGAGAAAAATCCATCTTACCTTCAAAACAATTATCAAAATGAAAAATTGGACACTAACAGCATAGTTGTAAAATGCCAAGAGAAATATAAAGTTATTTCTATAAATGATATATTTGATGTGAGTTATAATTATTACGGCAGGTCCGGTATCACAGCTTCTAAGGCTGAGCAGGAGCTTACTTCGGCAATAATTTATGTAACTTCTGAAAATCAACCTATAATCTCGGTCTTGAAGGGCTACGGGGAGCAAGATTATTCTGCGTTTGCAAATCTTTTGAAGAAAAATAATTACAATGTGGTTGAAGTTTCCATGTTGACTGAAAATATTCCCGAGGATTCAAGTTGCATCTTGTTTTTTGGCCCAGAGCGAGACTTAGACAAAACAGGTGTAGAAAAAATTGAAAATCACTTAAACTCAAATAATACAGATTTAATCTTTTTTGCTAACCCTAAATTAAAATCATGCCCCAATATAGATACCCTCCTAGCAAAATATGACGTAAAAATAGGTGCCGGGCTTATATTTGAGACAGATAATAAAAAATTGACAACTAATATGACGCTTTTTGAGGCAGTAAACGAATATGTAGATTCAAAATATACAGAAAACTTAAAATCTGCAGGAACCCCTGTGCTGGTACCGATCTGCCGTCCTATAGAAATTTTGAACGCTAATGAAAATGCGTCAACTTTACTGCAATATTCTGAGACTTCCGGCATTGTCCCTACAGATGCTGCTAAAGATTTTGATTTTAAGGCACATATTTCCGGTCCTATACCTTCGTGCGTGGTTTCATCCAGAGGGGAAAATGCCGATAGCCAAGGGAATAAACCTTCGCGCGTTTTATTGTTGGGGTCATATTTAGCTTTGGCAGAAGATTACTTATCTGCTACGTCTTTAAATAATTCTCAATATTTTGTAAATGCTATAAATGTTCTGGTAAACAGAGAAAATACTGGGATTATAATTGAATCTAAATCTTTAAAAAGCAATGAACTGGGGATAAATTCTAATCAAGCAAATTTAATAGGCTTCATTGTTACATTGATTCTTCCGTTATCAATTTTATCTATAGGCATAATCGTATTCATCAAAAGAAAGAATAAATAGACTTTACCCGTACATCTAAAGCCAGCATATAAATCTATACTAAGCAGAAAATTTGATTATTAATGACAAAAGCGAGTGAGGCGCCCAATGCTATTTTTTTAGCCCACTTGCTTTTTTGAAGTTTTTCCCTTAATCTAAATCGATCGGTTCAGATAAATTTAAAATGGATTTGCTTTGCTCAAGATCTAGTCTTGTTACATTTTTAAGTTTCCTCTGGATTTGCCTTGTCCTGACGCCAACTAATTTATCTAGTTCTCCGCTTGCCTGATTTAATCTATCCAATGTGCGCGCTAAAACTTCTGCGAATTTGTCAAATTCTGTTTTTACTGCTCCTAAGATATTCCATACTTCGCTAGTACGCTTCTGGATAGCAAAAGTTCTAAAACCCATCTGCAAGCTATTAAGCAGAGCGGCCATAGTGCTGGGCCCCGCTACGTTTACATGGTATTCTCTTTGCAAGACTTCTATTAATCCCCTGTTGACTACTTCTGAGTACAAACCTTCAAAGGGTAAAAACATAATTGCAAAATCGGTCGTATAAGGGACGTCTATATATTTAGTTTGGATATCTTTAGCTTCTCTTTTGATTGTTTCTACAAGTATTTTCACACTTTTCTGTATTGCTTCCATATTCCCCTCCTCGTAGGCATCTCTAAGGCAACCATATGCATCGCCGGGGAACTTTGAATCAATAGGTAAATATACAAAATCTCCATTTTCTACAGGAAGCTTCACTGCGTATTCTACTATATTTTTGCTCCCTTTTTTAGTTTCCACGTTTTTTTCATATTGTTCTGGCGAGAGGATCTCCTCCAGTATAGCACCTAATTGAATCTCTC
>JAFVAZ010000005.1 GCA_017480265.1 Clostridia bacterium | reverse complement strand
TAGCAGTAGCGCAAGCAGAAAATGGCCCAAATAGAGAGATAAAGTTATATCAGAAGTGGCCGGTAAGGGTCGCACGACCATACAAAGAGAAACTATCGCCCAATGAGCCACTGATCACGGGGCAAAGAGTGATAGACACTTTATTCCCAATAGCTAAAGGAGGCGTCGCAGCTGTACCGGGACCTTTTGGCAGTGGAAAAACGGTCGTGCAGCATCAGCTGGCCAAATGGGCAGATGCTGATATAATAGTATACATAGGCTGCGGAGAACGAGGCAACGAGATGACCGATGTTTTGAATGAATTCCCGAGTTTAATAGACCCAAAAACAGGGAAGTCTTTGATGCAGAGGACAGTTTTGATTGCTAATACGTCTGATATGCCGGTAGCAGCCCGGGAAGCTTCGATCTATACAGGTATAACCATAGCCGAATATTTCAGGGATATGGGGTATTCTGTGGCACTAATGGCAGATTCCACATCCAGGTGGGCAGAGGCGTTGCGGGAGATGTCCGGGAGGTTGCAGGAGATGCCGGGAGAAGAAGGGTACCCTGCATACCTTGGCAGTCGATTGGCACAGTTCTACGAAAGAGCCGGAAAAGTCCTCTCAAACGCTAAATCGCCAAGGGAAGGTACTTTGACGGTTATAGGGGCGGTGTCTCCTCCTGGTGGAGATATCTCAGAGCCGGTATCGCAGGCTACTTTGAGGATCGTTAAAGTCTTTTGGGGGTTAGATTCAGATTTAGCTTACAAGAGGCATTTCCCGGCTATAAATTGGCTAAACAGCTATTCTTTGTATACCGGCACAGTATCAGATTGGTTTTGCAAAAATGTAAATCAGAGTTGGATAAAGCAAAGGGATTTAACTATGAATATCTTGGCGGAAGAAGCAGAACTGCAGGAGATAGTTAAGCTGGTGGGGATGGATGCACTTTCGGCACAAGATAGACTCAAGCTAGAGGTAGCAAGGTCGCTGAGGGAAGATTTTTTGCATCAGAACGCTTTCCACGAGGTAGATACTTTTACATCTTTGCCAAAGCAGTATTTAATGCTAAATTTAATTCTGGAGTTTTACAATATAGCTACCAATGCACTGGCAGAAGGTGCGGATGTTGATGATATTTTAGGTTTTGCAGTTAGAGAAAAAATAGGCCGGTTTAAATATCTACCTGACGAAAAAACAAAAGACGAGTACGAAAATCTGATAAAAGAACTGGCAAAAGAAGCCGAAGACGCAGTAAGAAAGGAGGAAATATAATGGGAAAAGAATATAGAACCATAGAGGAAGTTTCCGGTCCGTTGTGCCTTGTGAAGGGTGTGAGTAATGTAAACTATGATGACTTAGGAGAGATACAACTTGCAAATGGAAATATAAAAAGGTGCAAAGTCCTAGAGATAGATGGAGAAAATGCATTAGTGCAGCTTTTTGAAAGCTCAGCGGGGATTAACCTCTCCAACAGCAAAGTGAAATTTTTGGGCAGAAGCATGAGCTTGCCGGTTTCTGATGATATGCTGGGGCGGGTCTTTGATGGTCTTGGTAACCCAATAGATAAAGGCCCGGAGATAATCCCGGAAAAGAGACTGGATATAAACGGACTTGCCATGAATCCGGTAGCTAGGGATTACCCCAGTGAGTTTATACAAACAGGGATTTCGTCTATAGATGGCATGAATACATTAGTAAGGGGACAAAAACTTCCAATATTTTCAGCAAGTGGATTACCACACGCCAATTTAGCATCGCAAATAGCTCGGCAAGCTAAAGTTATAGGGACAAAAGAGCCTTTTGCGGTGGTATTTGCAGCTATAGGGATTACGTTTGAGGAAGCCGACTTTTTTATAGAAAACTTTAAGCAAACTGGTGCCATTGACCGCAGTATCATGTTTATGAATCTAGCAAATAATCCTGCTATAGAGAGAATAGCTACGCCAAGGATGGCTCTGACGGCTGCTGAGTACTTAGCCTTTGATAAAGGTATGCACGTGCTTGTTATTTTGACGGATATAACAAACTACGCAGATGCTTTGCGTGAGGTCTCTTCAGCCAGAAAGGAAGTCCCCGGTAGGCGCGGTTACCCGGGATACATGTATACAGATTTAGCGTCGCTTTATGAAAGGGCCGGCCGACAAAAAGGAAAAGACGGCAGCATAACTTTGATCCCGATCTTGACAATGCCGGAAGATGACAAAACACACCCGATCCCTGATTTAACGGGATATATAACGGAAGGGCAAATAATTCTGAGCAGAAATTTATACCGAAAGAACATCTCCCCGCCGATAGATGTTTTGCCGTCTTTATCTAGGCTAAAGGACAAAGGCATCGGCAAAGGAAAAACCAGAGACGACCATGCAAGTACGATGAATCAGCTTATTTCGGCTTAAGCTAGAGGCAAGGAATCAAAAGAATTAATGGTAATCTTGGGGGAATCTGCACTTAGTGAGATGGATAAGATTTATGCTAGGTTTGCAGATGAGTTCGAAAAAGAGTACGTATCGCAAGGTTACGATAAAAATCGCTCCATCGAGGAGACTTTGAATATAGGGTGGAAGCTTTTATCAATTTTACCAAAGTCTGAGCTGAAGAGGATAGACGACGAGTTTATAGAGAAATATTACGCTGGAAGGTGAACAGTAGTGCCGAAAAGATCCTTAAACTCAACCAGGATGGAACTAAATAAGCTGAAAAAGAAGCTGATAGTAGCCAGAAGAGGCCACAAACTGCTAAAAGATAAGCGCGACGAAATGATGCGGCAGTTCTTGATTTATATTGAAGAAAATAAAAATTTGCGCTTAAAGGTAGAAAATGCTATAAGAGTAGCAAACAAAAATTTCGCTTTAGCACAGAGTGAAATGACTAAGGAAAATTTAGATTTAGCGCTAATGTCGCCTAAGCAGTCGCTTTATATTGACATTAGTTATAAAAATATAATGAGTGTTAAAGTGCCGCAATTTAGCATAAAAACGAGGACCAGTGAGCATTCGGATATTTTCCCATATAGCTTTGCGATGACGAGCGCAGCTCTAGATAAAGCTATAATGGACCTTTCTGAAGTATTTGGCGATATGATAAAATTAGCGCAAACAGAAAGAACCTGTCAAATGTTATCTTCTGAGATTGAAAAAACCAACAGAAGAGTCAACGCGCTCGAATATGTTGTAATACCGGAAACTCAAGAGAGTATAAAGTATATTTCCATGAAAATAGAGGAGAGCGAAAGAAGTAACGCCGTTCGCCTTATAAAAGTTAAAGATTTGGTACTGAACGAAAAATAAGGGAGAGGGGTGATTTCTTCAGGGGTATCAGTTACCTTGACGTAAATGTTTCCTTTGTGATAAAATCAAGAAAATGCATTAATTTTGGGGATAAGGAAGTTTTATTTCAGATGTCAGGAAATCTTTTATCTATCTGTGTGGTGACTCATAACAATGAAGATATGATATTGACGTTGCTCAGGAGTATTTATGAAAATACTATAGGCTTAAAATTTGAGATGTTTTTGGTAGATAATGCATCTAAAGATTTCACTGTTGATATAGTAAAAGAGAGTTATCCCAAAGTTAAGATTATTAGATTAAAAAAGAATAAAGGGTTTAGTTACGCTAACAATCAGGTTATAGATAAAATAGATTCTGAATATCATGTCATAATCAATCCGGACATTACTTTTGATACAAATGTATTTAAAGCTTTATCTGACTATTTAGCGCAAAATGATGAAGTTGCAATAGTGACGCCAAAGATTATATCGGCAGATAAGTCGGTCCAGTATTTAGGCAAGCTATCCCCACGATTTGTATATTTATTGGCAGGTAGGCTAAAAAATCGATTTCGTTTTTTTGAGAGATATTATGAAGACTACGTGATGAAAGACAAGACGGATAAAAGTGTGGAGCCTTTTGAGGTAGAAGTCTGTACCGGATGCTTTATGGTAATTAGGACGGAGATATTTAAAAGACTAAGAGGTTTTGATGAAAGATTTTTTATGTATTTTGAAGATGTAGATTTATCAAGAAGGGCAAGAAGCTTCGGCAAAATTATCTTTTATCCTAATGCACAGGTAACGCATATATGGGCACGAGCTAGCGCTAAAAAAGTAAGATTTTTGCTTATACATATACTTTCTATGATAAAATATTTTTTCAAGTGGAGAAAATTTTAAATACATATTGTAATTTAAATTTATACATAAAATAGAAATGTAAGATCAAAGTTAAATGGAGGCTGGAAAATGAAAGGCATTATTTTGGCAGGAGGTTCTGGGACAAGATTGTATCCTTCAACTTTGTGCGTTTCTAAGCAGATTTTAACTATATACGACAAGCCCATGATTTATTATCCATTATCGACTTTGATGTTAGCAGGGATTAAAGATATATTGATAATCTCTACGCCCAGGGACTACCCTGCTTATAGGGAATTATTTGGGACAGGGGAGCAGCTAGGGGTGCACTTTAGCTATGCTGTACAAACTGAACCTAGAGGGCTAGCAGATGCTTTTATTTTAGGCGCAGACTTCATAGGAGATGACAGCGTATGCTTGGTTTTGGGAGATAATATATTCCATGGATATGGCTTTACAGAAAGGCTCCAGAGTGCAGCAAACCGCAAAAGTGGAGCGACTATATTTGGGTATCATGTGAGCAATCCTAAAGATTTTGGGGTAGTGGAGTTTGATGATGATTGGAATGTGTTATCTATAGAAGAAAAACCGCAAAATCCTAAATCGGATTACGCTATACCGGGTCTTTACTTTTATGATAATGATGTTGTAGAAATTGCCAAAAAAGTAAAGCCATCGGCAAGAGGAGAGCTTGAGATAACCTCTGTAAATAACGAATATCTAAAGAAAGGCAAACTAAAGGTAGAGCTTTTTGGAAGAGGGATGGCTTGGCTGGATACAGGGACGCACAGGGCAATGCTGGCAGCGGCAAATTTTGTAGAAACAGTGCAAACTCGGCAGGGGCTTTATGTGGCCTGTATAGAAGAGATAGCATATCGGAATAAATTTATAAACAGGGAGAAACTCCTAAAGATAGCGCAAAAGCTGAAAAAAACAGAATATGGTCAGTATTTATTTAAAGTAGCAGATGAAAATTAAACGATTAAAAGGAAGGATCATGAAACTATGCGGATCATGATAACAGGAGCTAAGGGACAATTGGCTAGCGAGATAATAGGTATTATAAGAGCAGGAGAATGCGAGATCGGCAAGATTGATCCGATTTATAAATACAGCGACCTGATCTGCGTAGACATAGATAAACTTGATATTACAAACGAAAAAGCAGTAGGGGAGTTTATTACAAGGAAAAAGCCGGATATACTCATCAATTGTGCGGCCATGACGAATGTAGATGCATGCGAGACAAACCTAGAACTTGCCATGAAAGTAAATGCGCTAGGGCCCAAAAACCTGAGCATAGCTTGCGAAAAAGTCGGTGCAAAGTTGGTGCATATTTCTACGGACTATGTATTTTCAGGAGATGAAGAAATTGCATATTGCGAGTGGGATGCATGCAATCCGCAGAGCATTTATGGCAAATCTAAGCTTTTAGGGGAATTTTATGTGAGGGAAAATACCTGTAAATATTTTATTATAAGGACGGCTTGGCTGTACAGCAGGGTAGGGGAGAACTTTGTAAAAACTATGATAAAGTTGGGGAAAGAAAAATCATCCATAAAAGTGGTTAATGATCAAAAAGGGAACCCAACCTATGCAAACGACTTAGCTTATCATATCTTGAAGGTAGCACAGACGGAGCAATATGGGATTTATCATTGCACGGGGGAAGGGGAGTGCTCATGGTATGATTTTGCAAAAGAGATAATGAGATTAGCTTCATTGGATTGCGAAGTGATACCATGCCCCACGGGTGAGTTCCCTAGACCGGCTAAAAGGCCTGGTTTTTCTTCTCTTAATAACTTAATGCTAAAGTCTACGGTAGGGAACAAAATGAGAATATGGCAGGATGCCCTAGAGAGTTTTATAAAGAAAATATAAAAGATTTTATTAAAGTAAGGAGACTTTTATGAAGACATATTTAGTGACAGGTGGAGCGGGCTTTATCGGCTCAAATTTCGTCCATTATATGCTAAAAAGATATAACGATGCAAAGATTATTAACGTTGACAGCCTTACATATGCAGGCAATCTTGAAAATTTAAAATCTATAGAGGGGAACCCTAATTATACTTTTGTCAAGGCAAATATTTGCGATAAAGAAGCCATGTCGCGGATATTTGAAAAGAATGATATAGATTACGTGGTGAACTTTGCAGCGGAGAGCCATGTAGATAGGAGCATTAGCGATCCAGAGATCTTTGTGGAAACAAACGTAAAAGGTACTGTGAATCTTTTGAATGTAGCTAAAGAATTTTGGCAAGCAGGAGAAGATGAATATAAAAATGGCTGCAAATTTCTGCAAGTATCTACAGATGAAGTATATGGCTCGCTGGGAGCAGAAGGCTTTTTTACGGAAAGCACTCCGCTTTGCCCGCATAGTCCATATTCTGCAAGTAAGGCTTCTGCCGATATGCTGGTTAAAGCTTACTTTGATACATTTAAGTTACCTATCAATATTACAAGATGCTCCAATAATTATGGTCCCTATCAATTTCCGGAAAAGCTTATCCCGCTTATTATTAATAACGCTTTGCACCATAGGGATTTACCAATTTATGGAGATGGCCTAAATATTAGAGATTGGCTGTATGTAGAGGATCATTGCAAGGCAATAGATATGGTCATCAGGTCCGGCAAAATAGGCGAAGTTTATAATATAGGCGGACACAATGAAAGAATGAATGTGACCATTGTGAAGACGATAATTGAATATATCAATGAAAATGTTGATAAAGAAGTGGATGATACCCTGATAACTTACGTAAAAGATAGAAAAGGTCACGATAGGCGATATGGGATAGATCCTGAAAAAATAAAAAATGACCTGGGCTGGTATCCGGAAACTAGCTTTGAAGTTGGTATTAAAAAGACCATAAACTGGTATTTGAATAATAAAGAATGGATAAAAAGCGTGACAAACGGACAGTATAAAGATTATTATGAAAAAATGTACGGAATCAATTAGCTATTTGCAAGGAGAAAGAAGGCAAAAATGTCTAAATTTAAATTTATAGAGACCGAAATAAAAGATGTTTATATTATAGAGCCGCAAGTCTTCGGAGATAACCGAGGTTATTTTATGGAAACTTATAATTATGAAGCTTTCAAGGAAGCCGGCCTAGATATGAAGTTTGTGCAAGATAATCAGTCATGCTCCAAGAGAGGGGTTTTAAG
Organism: Clostridia bacterium; assembly: GCA_017480265.1. Taxonomy (GTDB): domain Bacteria; phylum Bacillota; class Clostridia; order Oscillospirales; family Acutalibacteraceae; genus UMGS1224. The sequence continues at coordinate 12,719 of JAFVAZ010000005.1, read as the reverse complement.
AGGCCTACACTTCCAAAAAAGCTATCCGCAAGGTAAATTGGTAAGAGTAATAAAAGGGAAAGTCTTTGATGTAGCAGTTGATTTAAGAAAAGGCAGCGAAACATATGGCAAATGGGTAGGCGTTACTTTAACGGATGAAAACAAGCGTCAATTTTACATACCGGAAGGTTTCGCACATGGATTTTTAGTTTTGTCTGATATAGCAGAGTTTGTTTATAAATGTACAGATTTTTATCATCCGGAAGATGATTCAGGGATAATTTGGAATGATAAAGATATCGGCATAGATTGGCCGATTGAAAGCGACATGGAAATTTTATTATCTGAAAAGGATAAGAACCAACAAACCTTTAAATTTTATACAGAGATTACAGAAGGTTGAGATATGGCTAAAACACATAAGGTTTCGGTGGCGATAGCTATTTTTAACGGTGGAGAATATTTAAATGAGCAGCTAGATTCGATCTTAGTTCAACTTGATAAATGCGATGAAATAATTGCATCTATAGATGCAAGCTCCGATGATTCACTAGAGATATTGCAGGAATATGCGAAAAAAGATAATCGCGTGAAGGTTATAGAAGGAGCAAATGCAGGAGCTATTAAGAATTTCGAAAAAGCTATCTTAAATTGTACTGGAGACTATATTTTTTTGAGTGACCAAGATGATATATGGCTGGCAGGAAAAGTCTCAAAGGTAAAAGATTGCTTAAAAAATGAAGATATAGATCTGGTATTGCATGATGCCAAAGTAGCGGATGAAAACTTAAAAGTAACCTGCGAGTCTTTTTTTAGATTAAAAGGTAGCAAACCTGGCATTTTGAGAAATATTTTAAAAAATTCTTACATGGGCTGTTGTATGGCATTTAAGGGAAGTTTAAAAGGAGAAATTTTACCTTTCCCTTCCGATATCCCTATGCATGACCAATGGATAGGATTAATTGCAGAAAAGTATGGAAAAGTAAAATTCTTGGATGAAGCCTTAGTAATTTATAGGAGGCACAGAGGAAATATCAGCAGTTTGGAGCGGGCAGATTTTCGTACCATGCTTAGGTGGAGATATAACATCATCAAAGGTTTAATGAAATCACGGTAAAATCCGGGAAAGTAAACTTTTTATTAGTGCATTAAATAAAGGAGGAGGGAGAACACATGGAAGAGAAGATTAATTCACTTATAAATCAGATAGAAGCAAAATATGGACTGGACTTAAAAGATACGGCATTGATTGTTACTTCTAAAAATAATCGGCTGTACTTTTCAGGGTTAAATTCTACAGATGGCACTGTCGTTATAACAAAGGCGAGTGCGTATCTTTTGATAGATTTTAGATATTTTGAGGTAGCCCGCAAAGTAGTCAAGCATTTACAAGTTACTCTAATAACCGACGTTTTTGAGTCTTTACGCAAAATTTTAAAAAAACACGAAATAAAAAATGCTTTAATTGAAAATGAGTTTGTCAGTCTATCAAAGTACAAAAGGTGCAGGAGATTTTTGAATAATTTAAACGTTAATTTACTTGAAGAGAATATATTGAGCCCTGCAATTAATGATTTAAGAATGATAAAAACGCAGAGTGAAATAAAGAAGATAAAAACAGCGCAAGAAATTGCAGAACTGGCATTTAATAGAGTAATAAACGAAATAAAAATAGGTATGACAGAAAAGGAGATTGCTGCGAGATTAGATTATATCATGATAAAAAATGGCGCTATGTGTGCGGCGTTTGATACGATAGTAGTAAGCGGTGAAAATTCTTCATTGCCACACGGTACGCCAAGCAACAAAAAAATAGAAAAAGGCGATTTTTTACTTATAGATATGGGAGCAAATTTTGAAGGTTATTGCAGCGACATGACGAGAACCCTCGCCGTAACTACTGCCACACAGGAGCAACGAACGGCATACGATATCGTCTTAAAGGCTCAAAATAAAGCTCTAAATTGCGTGAGATGCGGAATAAAGTGCAAAGATATAGATGCAGTGGCAAGAGATGTAATAGAAAAAAGTGAGTATAAAGGAAAATTCGGGCATGCTTTAGGCCATGGTGTAGGGTTAGATGTACACGAGGGACCTACTTTATCATATAAATCTGAGCAGATCTTGCAAAAATCAATGGTAGTAACCATAGAGCCCGGGATTTACATAGAGGGTAAATTTGGGATAAGGACAGAAGATATGGTATTAGTGCAAAGTGAAGGCTACGATAATTTTACAAATATCACAAAAGAGCTAATAATAATATGATTTCTAGTTTAAAATTAATACCTATGACGTCATAATAAGAATAAAAAGAAGAGACTTATTAAAAGTCAAAAATAAAGAGAGATAAAATTTTGAAAATGTTCAGGACAAGGAGGCTACAAAATTTGTAGCCTCCTTATAAAATATTTGGAATTTTAAATTATGTAGTTATTCTTTTAAAATGACGTCATTGCTTATAGTACCGTTTTTATCGCATTTTATAGATATATTCTCTTCGAATTCTTCTCCTAAGTAACTTAAGCTATTTTCTATATTTATAATGCCATATGCTCCACCTTTATTTTTTGTTTCATTGCCAGATCTAAAAAATGCAGAATCTACTTCCCAATCATCATCTAAATCAGTTTCTCTATATGCTGTGCTTACGCATTCAACTTCATTTGTAGCTTTATTGTATCTAAAGTTAGCATCTATCCCCAAATTGAGACAAAGTTTATTGTCTTTATTTAAATAACTAATTTCTATAGTTCTTGTTTTATACTCGTACGCATCACTTTCTGCATTATCTTGCTTATAAACTTTATCTAGTACAACCACTCTTCTTGTTACGCCGTGGCTTAATTTAGTACTTTCATCAGAAATTTGATTTATAGAGAAATCTTGCCCCGGTAGGTCTTCTATGGATTGAAAATTGAGAGTAATCTTGCCATCATTTGAGCATACGATGTCTGCATGGAAATCATCTATGTTTCTCCAAGTTTTTCTGAGATCATACCATTTTCTCTTTTTGTTTATTTCTATTTTATTAGACAAGATGCACTGATTTGGTGCAGTATAAATATCCAATTGCTCTGATGTTCTTAATTTTTTAGTCTCATTAATTTTAGGCATACTTATTATATCTTTTTCCGGATCTTCTATCATAGCTGTATTTCCATCAAACTTAAATTTAACTTCTAAGTAATGGTCTAGGTCTAATTTATTTTTATTTGCGTCATAAAATTTTCCGGTCAAAACAACGGTCTTACATTTGTATGAATCTTTGTCGGATTGATTTTCTTCATACTCTTCACTTACATAAAATTTTAGATTGTACGTCATTCCATAAGATAGGTTTACTATTCTTTCGCCTTTGTTTTCCCATTTTTTTTCATTTTGTACCAGCTTCATGAAGTCCCCTTGTATTAACTTCGTGAAGTCTTCCAGTATTAGCTTTGGGAAGCTTTCTTCACTATTAGCAAACGAATTACAAGAAATACTGCATATTGCTAATATAAATGAGAATACTATAGATAATACCTTTTTCATTAAATTCATCCTTTCTATACTTTTAATCATCATTTTTTAATTGATTCTTTGGCGTTCTTTATTTACTGGTTTTTTGAACGTCCAAGAAAAATTTCCACAAGACTCCGGCCACAGCCTTTTGAGCATTTTCTATCGAGTTCTTTGCAATTACATCTCTTTTTAGCTTTTTCTTGTAAAGTACATAGAAATTATCATTAGCTAAAAATGCGCTAGATTTACCAATCTGGTCGAGTGTATTATTTTTATAGTAATCAAATTCTCTTCTAAGCATATCAGAGACGACTTCTGATTGTATTTCTACACATCTTTTTTCAAATGAAGTATGCAAAAAAACATCAATAGTAGAATCCAAAAAGCTTTGATTGTTAGTATGAACAGGGGTGTTCATATCTTCTAAAAAGTGCAAAGATCTGCCTAATTCAGCAAACGAATCCATGAGCTTTCCTTTTTCATATAAATCTAGAGCATTGTTATAATGCATTTTGAACCGATGTAATGCCGAATCTTCTTCGCCATTAAAGTTTTTCTCGGTTACGGGATTATAAAAATGCACCTTAAATGCACCTTCTATCTCGTCATCGTCAGGCCTTGTGCAAAATTCAAATAGCTTATTTCTAACATCTCTATCAAAAAAAATCTCAGTTTCTTTCATCACTTGAGTGCAAATCTCAAGTCCTCTAGTTGTTGTAAATTGATGCGTAGCTGATGAAAAGCCAAACGACCCCAGCTGAATAGAAGATATACCTATCCCCCCTATCAAAATAAATGTTGTTAACCTCTTAAATAAATTTTTCATAAACCTCTTCCTTTCTTTTTAAAAAATTCTTCATAAATAATACAACCAACAAAGCATTATAAATACAAACTATCCTCCTTTCTTAATATGCTTTGTATATACCTTGAATTTAACAAGGTATATATATTTTATCATATTTACATTTTTTTGTCAATAGTTTTAGAAAAAATATCTAAATGAATTTATTTTTAAATACTCGCTTACGCTTAAAATATACTTTACTTTTACTACTTTTTTATGGTCTATAAAAACAACGAAAAAATGAGCCAAAAATATTTTTGGCTATCTTATAGATGTTTACATTTTTAATATATCGTGTTAGTCTGCAGCATCGTCCCCTAAATTCTCCTTGGCCAGAGCTAGCATCAATTTTATCCTATTTTCTTGATTGACCTTAGACGCACCGGGGTCATAGTCTATCGCTACAATATTGGCTTTTGGGTTGATCTGCTGTATTTTTCTGATCATCCCTTTGCCACATATGTGATTTGGTAAACAGCCAAAAGGTTGTGCACAAATTATATTCTCAAACCCAGATTCAACAAGCTCTAACATTTCTGCAGTCAAAAGCCACCCTTCCCCCATTTTATTGCCATAGCCAATCACTCCATTTACTAGCGCTTTTATCTCCCTATAACTTTTTGTCTGATTAAACATAGTATATTTTGAAAGTACATCCAGCATAATCTTTTCTATTTTTTCAAAATATGCAAAAACCTTCTGCAAAAAAAATTTTTTCACTTTGCTTCCGCCATATAGCTTGATATCCTCTATGCGGTTGTCTACTTTAAAGAGCATAAAGTTTAAAATGCCTGGAACACAAACTTCACAATCTTGAGAAAATAAAAATTTTTCTAGATCATTATTGCCAAGAGAGGAATATTTTACGTAAATCTCTCCCACTACACCAACTTTGATCTTTTTCTCCTTTTTTACTGTGATTTTCGAAAAATCGCTTAAAATTAGTGTGATATTATTTTCTATATCTTTTAGTTTTGTCCCGCGCCCATTTTTGAACTGATATTTTAAAAAATTAAGCCACTTATTTACTATTTTTTCACTCATGCCAATGCTATCTTTACACTCATACGGTTTCATCTGATTTTCCAGTGACATCAGTATATCTCCGTAAACCAACGAGACTGCCATTTTCTTTAACATAGGTAAATTCAAAGTAAACCCGGGATTTCCCTCCAATCTTGATAAATTCAGAGATATCACGGGGATATAGGCAAAACCGGCTTTTTTTAGAGCTTTTCTTAAAAGATAAATATAATTAGAAGCCCGGCAACCGCCTCCCGTTTGAGTGATCATCAAGGCTACTTTTTGAGTATCGTACTTTCCACTCTTTAGAGCATCCACAAATTGCCCTATAACAAGCAACGCCGGATAGCAAATATCGTTGTGTACATATTTTAAGCCTTCATTTATAATTTGATCAGAATTATTCTTTAATAACTCTGTTTTGTACCCATAATTATCTAGAATATTTTGTACTAATTTGAAGTGTATGGGCAGCATAGTGGGGAGTAATATCGTATACTCTTTTTTCATCTCTCTAGTAAATAAAAGCCTACCGTTTTTATCGTAAATCATTTTCGCCATACTTTCTAAAGTTTCCCTTCTTTTATAAGCTATTTATGTGATGTTACCTTGTGCTAGAGCTGCAAACAAACTCCTGAGCCGTATCTTTATAGCTCCCAGATTTGTTATCTCGTCTATTTTAAGCTGAGTGTATATCTTCCCTTCTCTTTCCAAGATATCTCTCATCTCGTCTGTTGTTATGGCATCTATCCCACAACCAAAAGATACCAATTGCACTAGGTTTATATTTTTTTTGTCCTTTATATATTTAGCAGCGTTGTAGAGCCTGGAGTGGTATGACCATTGATTTAAAACATGCAACTTTTCTTTTGCCATTTTAGGTACGGCATCTTCTGAGATTATCGCTACGTCAAATGTCAAAATCAGCTTATCGATACCATGGTTGATCTCCGGATCTATGTGATATGGTCTGCCTGCTAAAATTATAATTCTCTTGTTCTGTCTTGTTGCCTGGTCAATTATACTTTTGCCTTTTTGCCTTATTTTTTCTAAATGCTTTTTATATTCATCATACGCCCTTTGGGCGGCTTTTTCAACGTCAGGGTAACTTACATTATCTATATACTTTTGCAGAATTAAATACATCTTTTTAGGAAACTCTTTTTCTCTATGAAGACCTATATAATCATTAATCAGCGGCGTGTTTTTTAATTTTTCTACATTTGCATGTATGACTTCCGGATAATACGCTACAACCGGACAATTGTAGTGGTTATCCCCTAAGTTTTCATCGAAGTTATATGACATGCATGGATAAAAAATAAAATCCACCTTGCTCTTTATTAAGCTTTCTATGTGCCCATGGACCAACTTAGCAGGGAAGCATACAGTATCTGAGGGGATAGTGCACTGCCCATCTATATACATCTCACGGCTGGATATTGGAGATATCTTTATAGAAAAGTTTAAAGATCTAAAAAATGTATGCCAAAATGGCAATAATTCAAACATATTCAAAACAAGCGGTATCCCAACTGTTGCTCTTCCCCCCGCAAAATCTCCATATTGCTTTAAGAGGTTTAATTTATATTCATACATATTTAAGCTATTATCTGACTTTTTATTTGTTATCGGCTTTTCGCATCGGTTTCCAGAGATATACCTATTTCCTCCAAAGAAGGTATTGATCGTCAACTGGCAATTATTGCTGCATCCGCTACACCTTACATTTTTTACATCATGTGTTAAATTTAAAAGGTCTTCTTTTTTTAAGATACTGCTGCCTTCCTTTAGACTAGATTTCTTAGCAAAGATCGCTGCTCCATATGCTCCCATGAGCCCTGCTACATCCGGCCTTACTATTTCTGCCTTCATCTCTAGCTCAAAGGCTCTGAGCACGGCATCGTTTAGGAATGTCCCTCCTTGAACCACTATTTTACGGCCCAAAGCTTCGGCACTTGTGGCTCTTATTACTTTATATATGGCGTTTTTCACTACGCTTATAGAAAGTCCCGCAGAAATATCTTCTATCGTCGCTCCGTCCTTTTGCGCTTGCTTTACTGCAGAATTCATAAATACCGTGCATCGCGAACCTAAATCCACTGGCTTTTTTGCAAATAGCCCTAATTTTGCAAAATCACTGATCTCGTATCCCAGAGCGTTTGCAAACGTCTGCAAAAAAGACCCACACCCCGAAGAACAAGCTTCATTTAAAAATATATTGTCTATTATCCCATTGTGAACCTTAAAGCACTTTATGTCTTGCCCTCCGATATCTATGATAAATTCAACATCGGGCATAAACTTTTTAGCGCTAGTTAAATGCGCCACCGTCTCAACTATGCCAAAATCGATCTTAAATGCGTTTTTTATCAACTCTTCTCCATACCCTGTAACTGCACTTGCCTTTATCTTTATATTTGGGAATTTATCATATATTTCAAGCAAAAACTTCCTGACCAAATCGACCGTAGTCCCATCATTCTGGATGTATCTGGATAATAGAAGTTCTTCACTTTCTCCCATAAGTACAAACTTAATAGTAGTCGACCCTGCATCTATGCCTAGGTAAACGTCCCCTTTATAGTTATGAATGTTTCCTTTTTTTACAACATTTCTATTGTGTCGGTTTGAAAAATCTTCGTATTCTTCCTTGGATGCAAAAAGTGCTTTGCTAGAATTAAATACATCGTGGTCATTTTTATAATTTTCTATATTTTCTATTAACCTTGAAATAGATACTTCTTTATATGCAGAAAGTGCACTCCCCAAAGCAACATAATACAATGAATTTTCAGGGCAGATACCTTTTACGCCCAAAACATCGTCAAAACTTTTCCTTAATTCTTCCATAAAAGTTAGCGGTCCGCCTAAATACAAAACCTTCCCATCGATCTTCCTGCCCTGGGCCAGGCCTGCTATGGTCTGGTTTACTACAGCCATGAATATACTCTTGGATATATCGGATTTTTTTGCTCCTTGGTTTAAAAGTGGCTGGATATCAGATTTAGCGAAGACTCCACAACGGGAAGCAATCGTGTAAACCTTCTCATATTTCTTTGCTAAAGCATCCATATCCTCAATTTGCACATTTAGTAGCGTCGCCATCTGGTCTATAAAAGCTCCGGTCCCGCCTGCGCAGGAACCATTCATCCTAACTTCAATAGCTCCAGACAAAAATAAAATTTTTGCATCTTCTCCGCCTAATTCTATTATTACATCTGTGTCTGGCTCATATCTTTTAGCTGCTATCCTAGTCGCATAAACCTCCTGTACAAATGGAACTGCACATTCATTAGCAACCCCCATGCCTGCTGACCCAGAGATAGCTAAGTTTACTTTATCTCGCTGATTTATCCCGCCGCTTATTTTCTTTAAAATATCTATAATACTTTGCTTAATATGAGAATAATGCCTTTCATAAGATTTATATATTACGTTCCCTTTTTCATCTAATGCTACTGCTTTAATCGTGGTAGAGCCTACATCTAAACCGACATTCAATTAAGTACCCTCCCGCTACCGGTTGAAAACTACATTTTTATTTTCATTATATCATATTTCTTTTTATTTTGGAGATTTTTCTTTTTTGGAAGAATTTTAACTCCATATTTAATAATGCATATGATTAGTAAAATAGAAAACTATACGTTGATTTTTATTCTTGACATATGATAAAATTAAAAGCAGTTTCGTGTCTATGTGAAAAGATCAAATAAAGGGGATAGACTTCTATGCTAATGAGCAATTTATTCGGGAAAACATTGAGGGATAAACCAGCCAGCGCAAATTTAATTAGTCATATTTTTTTGCTAAGGGGTGGATATATAAGGAATGTCTGCAGTGGGATCTACTCTTATCTGCTACCGGCTATAAAGATCCAAAAAAAAATTGAGGCTATAATTCGTGAAGAAATGAACAGAATTGACGGGCAAGAAATTCTGATGCCGGTAACCCTACCGGCAGAACTTTGGGAAGAATCCGGAAGGCTCAAAACTATTGGCAGCGAGCTATTAAGGTTTAAAGATCGAACAGATAGAGACATGGTTTTAGCTATGACGCACGAAGAAGCGGTAGTCCATTTAGCCAAGGCAGAAGCAAAATCTTACTCCGATTACCCTTTTATGCTATATCAAATCCAGACAAAATTTAGGGATGAACCAAGGGCTCGCGGAGGACTTATAAGAGTCCGAGAGTTCACGATGAAGGACGCCTACTCTTTTCATACCTCACAAGAGGACCTAGAAGGCTATTACGAGAAAGTCCTAAAAGCATATGAGGCAATATATAAAAAAGTGGGCCTTAATAACGTAGCTGCAATTTGCTCTGATAGCGGCATGATGGGCGGAAAAGTAGCTCACGAATTTATGTATTTATCGGAGGCAGGAGAAGATTCTATAGCTTTTTGCGATAATTGCGGATACAAAGCCAATGTAGAAGTTGCTACGGCGGATATAGAAAAAGCCGAGGGACATGAGCAAGATCTAGAAAAAATACATACACCTGGTGTGGATACTATTGAAAAATTGGCGCACTTCTTTAATGTGAATACCAGCCAAACAATAAAAGCCGTTGTATTTAAAGCAAAGGGATCACCAAAGCCCGTCGTGGTCTTCATTCGGGGGGATTTGCAGGTAAATGAGGCAAAATTAAGAAGCATACTTAAGGCAGAAGTGCAAGAGCTAAATGATCTTGCAGAGTTTAATTTAATTAAAGGTGCCGTTGGACCTGAAAAAAGCTTTGAGGATGAATTTAATGTTATCTACGATATATCCTTATCAGGCGAAAAGAATCTCATATGTGGCGCCAATGAAAAAGATTGCCACTTAAAAGGATTTTGTTTGCAAAGAGATATAGGGGAAGTTGCCTTCCACGATGTCTTTAAGGTAGACTCTGACCATAAATGCAAACAATGTGGAGAAAGTTTGATAATAAGACGAGGGATAGAGGTCGGGAATATCTTTCAACTAGGAGATAAATATACCAAAAGTATGGGTATGCATTATATAACTAAAGAAGGGAGCACGGCTACGCCTATCATGGGCTGCTACGGGATCGGTATCGGCAGACTCTTAGCTTGCGTTATAGAAGAAAACCACGATGATTTTGGTCCGATATGGCCAAAAAATATCGCCCCATGGCAAATCCATATATGTGCGCTAGATATCGCTAATGCGCAAGTGAAAAGTGCAAGTTTGGCTTTATATGAGAAATTATCTGAAAAATACGATGTATTGCTTGATGACCGCGATTTTTCCGCAGGAGTACAATTTAAAGATGCTGATCTTCTGGGTGTCCCTGTTAGAGTTATTATCAGCAAGAGGAATCTTAGTGAAGATTTATTTGAAGTTAAGCTGCGGGACGAAGAGAATGGCAAAAAAATGGATCTAGATGGACTTTTAAATTTTTTATCGGACTATTGGCATTAAGCCATTTTGATATTTACAAATAGGAGAATGCCTATGTTAAAAAAGACCCCACTAATTTTTTTAATAAATTTATTTTTGCTGCTTTTTCTTCCATCTAGTCTATGTTTAGCCACAAACTATAACATAGGATTTGAGCCATCTTGTTCATCTATACTTTTGTATAATTTAGATTCAGATTCTGTAGTTTACTCAAAGAATGCAACCGAGAAGGTAGCTCCCGCTTCTCTTACCAAAATAATGACATACATAATAGTAGCGGAAGAGATCCAAGATATAGATAATACCATGGTAGAAATAAAGAAAGAAGTCATAAATAAGCTTTTGGGTACCGGTAGCTCTATGTCAAATATAAAAGCTGGAGAGAGCTATTCCGTAAATCAACTTTTACATTGTATGATGATTAAATCCGGAAACGATGCCGCACTAGCTTTGGCAGATTACATAACGCATGGCAATATCGAAGATTTTGTCAATAAAATGAATAAAAGGGCTGGAGAATTAGGGTGCGATGCCACACATTTTTCCAACCCTCACGGATTATATGCAGAAGATCATTACACAACAGCTGAAGATTTACTTAAAATCACAAAATATGCCATGACTCTCCCTAACTTCTTAGAAATCACCTCTAAAGTTACTTCAAATATCTTAGGGGAAGACAAATACCCGCTGGTAACTACCAATTCCATGATAGATCCCGTCAGAGGCGGTAAATATTACTATAAATATGCAAAAGGAATAAAAACAGGATACGAAGCTTTAGCTGGGCGTTGCTTGGTATCCACCGCAGTGAATAATGGATATACATATATTTGTATAGCGCTTGGAGGTTTTTCAGAAAAAGATAATCTAGCAATGCTTGATAGCAAAGCCTTATATCAATGGGCTTTTAATAATCTCTCTTTGAAGCCCATAATCGATAAAAATAAGCCCATTGGCGAAGTAAAGTTAAATTTTGCTTGGGGCAAAGATAGTTTGCAACTTTTACCTGCAGGAGATTATTCTGCTATGCTACCCAAGGCGGTTCTACCTGCCAGCATAGATATAAAACTCAACGTACCTCAGGAGGTCACAGCTCCTGTGAAAGTTGGTCAAAAAGTAGGTACAGCTGACCTATTTTACGCCAATAGCAAAGTAGCAACCATAGACGTTGTATCTAGCGAAAATATCCGCAAAAATTATTTTTTATTCTTTGCACACGTCTTTAAATCAATAATCAGCTCAATTTGGTTTAAAATCGCTTTCGTACTATTGCTGATATTCATTGCATTTTATATACGCAATTTTTTAAGATATAGTAAAAAAAAGAAGAAAAAAATACAAATAAACAAGCGACGCTATCGGTATAAGTAGCGCTACACAGGTGTTCAGGTCAAGGTAAAAAGGAACAAAAAGAGCGAATTTTTAATTTTTATATAAAGGGTTAGCAAGACAAGGAACAGAAAATGATGTTGTACAATAAAAGTTGACAAGTAAAATTCGCACAAATAAAACAAAAAATAAAAAACAAAATCAAGGAGGAAAAAACAATGCTAAAGAAAAGATATGATAAGGAATATAAAGTGCAAGCAGTGAAATTAATAAAAGAGATAGGGATGACGAAAGCATCAAAAGAGCTGGGAGTGCCAATAAGCACAATGAGGGGATGGATAATGGCATCACGACAAGGGCAGTTGGATTTAGGAGAAGGATCATACACACCAAAAGGAGCCTTAAGGCAACGCCGCATAAATAGCAATAAAAAAGAGCAGAAGATAAGTCTCCGCTCAAAAGCTATCAAACCGTTGAAAAACTTCAGTTTTTTTCGTTTTTGGCAAACCCCAATTAAGCTGACACTCCAAAGCGCTTGTTAGCCAGATATAGGTTTGCCAAAGCAAACAGCATATTCAATTTGGCAGTCTGCTTTCGTTTGCCACGGTATCGCGTTTTTCGGTATC
>JAFVAZ010000028.1 GCA_017480265.1 Clostridia bacterium | reverse complement strand
TTTTCTAACATTTTTCTAACAAAAAAATGAAAAATGTGATTTTGTCAGAGTGCTTATTAATGCTAGATTCTTTATTTAGGCCCTGATAAAACCGGTGATCAGTGGGGATTGTTAGGTTTATTTTAATTTTATTTAATCTTTAATATAATCATTAGACTGTAATATACTTGATCTATCGTCTTTAATTTACAGATAGCAAAAAACGTTCCGTTTTATTACGACTATATGTACAGTGCTTTTACTTATCCCGAACTTTTGAGCTGCTCTCCTGACCGTTGCTTTACTCTCAATAATGTACTCGCCTAGCATCGATGCGCGTTCTTCAACAAGCCCTTTCACAATAGCCCTCCTAAATAAGATGTTTTAAGATAACTATATGTCTTAGAAGCTAAACATATGATAGTACATAATTTGTACGGCATTCACTTTTTAGATCTTTTATAACTGCAGCCCTCCATCTTTATTGATTCAAAAAGCTAAAATATTTCATGTCCTCAATGCAAAACATCAATATGAAAATAGCAAGCAAGGCATTCTTTTGAGAAGACCCTTGCTCGCCATACTATACCCGCGTAAATACTACATCACTAAGGTTCCGTTATCTGAGCTTAATAAGATGAAAATTTGCTCTTCCAGCCCTGTAGTTGCGTTGATATACACCAAAACCTTATCTTCGTTTTCTCCCGTACATTCAAATTCATAACATAGCGTCTCGTTTAGCCCTCCCGTAGGGACTACAGCCATATTGCAGTTGTTCGCCTTCAAATATTTGCTCAAGCTTTTCTCTGCCGTTTGCTTTGAGATAACCTTGCTTGGGGCATCCCTTTGTGTGTGGTTCATCAGGTAACCGGTTGCATTATAAGAGACAACCTCGCCTGTATCAAGAGCGATGCCTATTTTTATTAGATCTGAGTAATACGTGATGTTATCTTTAAAATATGCAAAGTTAATCGTGCAAATGCCATTGTTTATAGAGAAATATTTCTCCTTCATTTCGTTTATATTATTCCTAGACATGAACTCCTTAGCTAATTTCAGCGCATCGTCGTAACTTAGATTTATACTGCTGACTTCATGGCTATTTAAGATATAATTGATATAACCGCCCTGTTTTGTTACGGAAATTTCTAAATCGTTTGTTTTAAATTTATACTCAGGCAGGTTGCCGCTGGATTCGTCTAAATACTGCAAGTTAACTGATTTTTCCTCGCCTAAAAATTTCCTGACGTTTTTTTCGGCTTCTTCTTTTGATATTTCCGGGATATCTTTCAAAAATTTAGAGGTCATTTGAGTGATATGATCTGAGTATGGGCCGTCGTAAATGAGGGTTGGATAATTTGTAAAGCTTTCATTCATATCGCTAAAGCTACTGCTCAAAAGCTTGAGAGACGAGCTATCTGCGCTATCGCCCTCTAAGTTACTATAGACACTGAAGATTTTCTCCGAATCGATCTTTCCAGAATCAAAGTGCGCAATTAAATCTTTTAGCTCTGAATTAATCTGGCTGGCGTATTCTCCTAAGTGCTTTAGATTCTCCATGTCTTCTTCCGAGATTTGCCGCCCTTGCGATACGGTATTCGTCAGGTAGACGGAAAAATCCCCTGTCTGAGAAATAAACTTATTTATATTGTCTAGTCCCTGATAATCAATCGGGAGCTGCTCCAGTGCCATCTTTGCGCCCAAGGTCTGTGCAGAGATCTTTGCCGATAAACCATATTGCTGAGGTAAGGTATTGGCGTAAATACCCTTTGTCAGTGTTATCTCTAGGTTAGAAGTAAAGTCAGATAATTCATTTAAAGACCGAAGGTAATTATACTCTATATCTTGTTTATACTTTTTCGCTATAGTATATCCCGATACAGAAAATATCGCCAAAATCAAAAAAATAAAGCCTGTATAACTTATAACTTTTACTTTCCTTCTCAGTTCTTTGGTTTTTTTATTAGCCTTCAACATACTCTTTATCACCTATTTTCACATTTATCTTTTCTCTCGAAAAATCAAATATAAAGGTATTATTAACAAAACCCACCGCTTTATTCATAAAATAAATATAAGGCATGCTATTAAAGAAAAAAAATATATTGTATAATAAATAAGGGAAAAGATGATTTTCATTTTTCCATAAGGAGGAATAATGATTGCGCGAAGTGTATCTTGATAATAGTGCAACAACTAAAGTAAGCGAAAAAGCTGCAAAAAAAGCAACAGAAATGATGGAAAAAATATTTGGTAACCCATCATCGCTGCATCAAAAAGGCTTCGAAGCGCAAAAAGAAGTAGAAAAGGCTAAAGAGATAATCGCTAAGGAAATAGGTGCCGATACTGATGAGATATATTTTACCTCCGGAGGAACAGAAGCTAACAATTTAGCTATCTTGGGCGCAGTAAACGCCATGAGGCGAAAAGGTAACAAAATTGTAACCTCTGCTATAGAGCATTCTTCAGTATATGAAACATGCAGGTATTTAGAATCGACTGGTATACAAGTTGTATATTTAAAATCAGATATTACAGGACGTATATCAAAAAATCAGATATTAAGCGCTATAGACGAGAAAACAATTCTTGTAACGATGATGATGGTAAACAATGAAATTGGTTCTATTTTACCTGTAGATCAAATCAGAAATTGCATAGAGCAAAAAAAGTCTCCGGCTATTTTCCACGTAGATGCTGTACAAGCTTTTGGGAAAATCCCTGTGAAAGTATCTAAATTAAAAGCGGACTTAATCTCGGCATCAGCGCATAAAGTACACGCTCCTAAAGGTTGTGGATTTTTATATAAATCTAAAAATACCCGCATTGCCCCTATCTTTTTCGGCGGAGAACAACAGGGAAAAGTTCGCCCAGGTACGGAAGCTGCCTCTCTGATAGCGGCTTTTGGCGAGGCTGTATCTGAATTTAACTTAAGCGAAAATTATGGTAAAGTTTCAAATTTAAGGGATTATTTAATGGAAGAATTAGGCAAAATAGAGGGTGTTACTATAAATTCTAGTCGTGACGGCATCCCGTATGTTGTTAATTTCTCTACCGGCAAAGTCAAAGCTGAAACTATGTTGAACTTTTTATCTTCAAAAGGCATATATGTCTCCGGTGGTTCTGCTTGCGCCAAAGGTAAAAAAAGTCGTGTCCTTAAAAATATCGGTCTTCTAGATGAAAAAATAACATCTTCTATTAGAGTCAGCTTTTCTAAATATAACTCTAAACAAGATATTGATGATTTAATCAAATATTTGAAGGAAGGCTTAAGTTCTTTTTCCGGAAGCAACTAACTTGATTTTTAGCTTTTTTGCTCTGAGAGCAGCCCGCGTAACCTATAACCATAGGTTACGCGATACATAAGACATATGTATCAAACATAATAAATTAAAATTTATTATGTTTGGGCTGCTCCTCACTGCAGGGATTAATTTTTTTTAGCAATAACGAAAAAGATATAAAAAATAAGGAGGATCTTATGAAAGAGATCATACTGGTGAAAATAGGGGAGATAGTCCTCAAAGGCTTGAATCGCAGAAACTTTGAGATACAGCTAATAAAAAATATAAAGAAGAAAATTTCAAAACTAGGCAGCTTTTCCTTGTCTATCTCTCAGTCTACTATAACCATCATGCCTGAAAATGACAATATAGATTTAGACGAAGCTACAGAGAGCCTTTCTACCATCTTCGGCATTGCAAATTATTCTAAGGCAGCAATCTGCAAAAAAGAACTGGATGACATAAAAAACACCACACATCAATACTTAAAAGATACTCTATCCACTGTGAAAACATTCAAAGTAGAAACCAAAAGAGCCGACAAAAAGTTTGCATTAAAATCTCCCGAAATCTCTAAAGAAGTCGGTTCTTACATATCAGAAAAATTCCCAAATCTATCCGTAAACGTCAACAATCCGGATATTGTCGTAAATATCGAGATAAGAGACAACCATGCATTCGTCAGAGGTAATAGCACCTCCGGTGCCGGAGGTGTGCCCATAGGAATGGGTATAAAAGCTGTCAGCCTGATCTCCGGCGGGATAGACAGCCCCGTAGCTTCTTATATGATGGCCAAAAGAGGCGTCGAGCTTATCGCGGTTCATTTTGCTAGCCCACCATATACCAGCATCCGTGCTAAAGAAAAAGTCGAACGCTTAGTAAAAAAAGTATCTCAGTATAGCGGTAAAGTCACACTGGTCATAGTTCCCTTCACAAATATCCAGGAGCAGATAAGAGAAAATTGTCGAGAGGAATATTTTACCATTATCATGCGTCGATTTATGATGAAAATCTCCGAATCTATAGCTCAAAGATACGGCGGCTTGGCTCTGATAACAGGAGAAAGTTTGGGGCAAGTGGCAAGCCAAACCTTGGAAGCTATCTTTTGTACTAATGCTGGCATAAACCTGCCGATCTTTAGGCCTCTAATAGGCATGGATAAGGAAGAGATCATTTCCATTGCAAGAAAAATTGATACATTTAAAATATCCATAGAACCTTACGAAGATTGCTGCACTATATTTACTCCTAAGCACCCTAAAACAAAGCCTCATCTAGAAGATATCTTGGCAGAGGAGCAAAAACTGGAAGCCGATGCGCTGATTGGTTCTGCACTTGATAATCTAGAAGAGATAATTGTGGATTAACATTTTTGTCAATCTCATTTATAATATAACTATGGTTGAATTTTTGGAAAAAGCAAAATGAAAAATCAGGAGGATAAAATGAATATAGAGAAAAACAAAAAAAGAAAGCTGAAAATTTATAATTGCTTGATCGCGATCTTTGGGGTAGTTTTTATTGTTTCTACCTTTTTCTTAATCAAATGGTTTTTTCTGGACCCGAAACATAACGAAGATATAATAGACGATATAAAGAAAGTATATCACGACAGCTCAAATGAAAACGTAAACTTTAATGAATTGAGAAAAATCAACAGTGATATCATAGGTTGGATCAGGATTGAAAATACTCCGGTAGACTACCCTGTACTTAATTCTGAGGACTATTTATATAAAAACTCAAAAAAAGAGCGCTCCCGATATGGCAGTATCTTCACCGACCACACCTGTATAATAGAAAAAGATCCGCAGAACATCATCTTGCACGGTCACCACATGAACAATGGCAGCATGTTTGCTTCGATCTGCGATTTTTCTAACTTGACCTTCTACCAAGCTAACCCTGTTTTTACTTTTGACACCATCTACGAAAGGGCCAAGTGGAAGATTATCTCTATATTTAAGACAAACACTAATCCAGATCATGGCAAACTGTTTGATTATATCATCTCGGATTTTGCCGGTAAAAAGGAGGATTTCCTGGAGTATATATATCAAGTCAAAGTGCGGTCTATCATCAATACGCCTGTAGATATAGCTGACGATGACAAGATTCTGACGTTATCTACATGCTCTTATGAAATGAAAGATTTCCGTACAATACTAGTAGCCAGAAAAGTCCGCCCAAATGAAGATCCCGGCGTAGATACTGCTAGTGCGGTATATAATCCAAAGGTGCTTTATCCGGATGCTTACTATAAAAGATACGGCGGCTCAAAGCCTACAGTTACTAGCTTCAAAGATGCATTGGCGGCAGGAGAAATAAACTGGTATAAGGGCGAAGCATAATAAAAATAGAGGCTTTTCTTTCGGTATCTCCAAGTTGCCATTTTCGCTAACCCCTTGATACATCTAATTTTGGGGCACTTATTAAAAATGTTCCACGTGGAACATTTTTATTTTTTGCTCTCTGCAGGCTATACATAAAATAAAGTTTGTGGTATAATTTTATCATATTCAAAAATTAGGAGGGGTGAATGTGGGTAAAATCATAGCGATAACAAATCAAAAGGGAGGCGTTGGCAAAACTACAACCGCAGTGAATCTGGCTGCCGCAGTAGGTGCCAAAAACAAAAAAGTTCTGCTGATAGACATGGATCCGCAGGGGAACACTACCAGCGGCGTGGGGATAGATAAGAGAAATGTAAAGGCATCTATTTACGGCGTGATCGAGAAGCGGACAAAAATGGAAGATGCTATAATTAAAACTCCATTTAAGAATTTAAGCGTGATACCATCCAGCGTTTCTCTTTCTGGCGCAGAGCTGGAACTTGTGAACGTGAAAAATAGAGAGTATCTTTTGAAGGACGCTATAGCGCCTATTGCTAAGGATTTCGACTACATATTTTTTGACTGCCCTCCATCTTTAGGGATAATCACTACCAATGTCCTCAGTGCCTGCGATAGCGTGATAGTCCCCATTCAGTGCGAATTTTATGCATTGGAGGGTTTATCTCAGCTCATAGGTACTGTCCGGAGGATCAAGCGCCAATACAACAATAATCTGGAGCTTGAGGGCGTCTTGCTTACAATGTACGACAAAAGGCTTAAATTGACGCTGCAGGTGCTGGAAGAAGTAAAAAAGTATTTTCAAGATCAAGTATTCAAAACCGTCATTCCAAGAACCGTCAGACTCTCTGAGGCTCCGAGTTTTGGCAAGCCGGTCATGTATTTTGATAAATTCTGTAAAGGTGCTAGATCTTACAATGATTTAGCCAAAGAACTGATAAAAAACAATAAAAAATAAAGGAGGTGAAAAAATGGCAAAAAAACAAAGTGGCTTAGGTAAGGGCCTAGAAGCGATATTCATAGAAAATGATACAGAAAATAAAAACACAACTTATTTGAAAATCTCCGAAAT
>JAFVAZ010000027.1 GCA_017480265.1 Clostridia bacterium | reverse complement strand
TTAAAGAAAACATTTAAACCGGAATTTTTAAATAGAATTGACGACATTATAGTATTTGATAAACTAACAGACAAAGATATTGAGTTAATTGCAGAAAAAATGCTAGATACAATAAAAGAAAGACTACAGAAAATAAATGTAGATGTTAACTTTACGAAAAAAGCCATCAAAGCCATAGCCAAAGCAGGATTCGATGAAGTCTACGGTGCTAGACCTCTACGGCGTGCCATTCAATCTAAAATAGAAGATAAGTTATCTGAGGAAATATTGGAGGGGAAGATAAGTCCAAATAACTCAGTAGTTTGTGATTACGATAAAAGATCCGAGAAATTTAAGTTTACAGAGTCATAAGTTAGTACCGCTTTAAAGTGAACAATACAAAAATAAGGCACCGATTACATGAAGGGTGCCTTGTTTTGTTTTATAGCGGCTATTTTGATGCTCTATAGCACTGATTTTTTATTTTTAGTTATTTTTTAGAAATTAAGAAAGTATATATTATAACAATTTTTAATAACACGAGGATGGCTAAAAATGAAAAAAAAGAATATTAAAAGAACGTACTATGTTGTAAACTTAATTTGCATTTTCGTATTGATCTTAACCTTATTATTAGTGAATTTTTTTGATAATATTTTTAAGAAAAACTCTACGGATGCCTTAATAAAAGAGGCTAGTTCAAATAATATCTTAAATGAAGAATTAAAGGCAGTATGGGTCCCTTTTATGGACCTTGATATGAAAGGCTCAAATTACACGGAAAAAGAGTTCAAAGAAAAGTTCGATACAATAGTAAATAACTGCAAAGATTTAGGGATGAATACTTTAATAGTTCACACAAGACCGTTTGGCGATGCACTCTATAAATCCGAATATTTCCCTAGTTCGCATATCGTGGCGGGAGAGCAAGGGAAAGAACTAAATTTTGACCCTTTGAAGTATATGGTAGATGCATCACATAAAGAGAATTTAAAAATACACGCCTGGGTAAATCCATTCCGAATACAAAAAAATAATTGCCCAGAGCATTTAGCCGATTCTAATCTATTTACCGTTTGGAAAAACAGTGAACAAGAAGAACAGAGGGATTTTGTTGTAGCGCTGGATCACGAAAAATTATACAACCCAGGCTACAGCCAAGTCAGAGCGTTGATTATAAAAGGAGTAGAAGAAATCGTAAAGAATTACGATGTAGATGGGATCCATTTTGATGATTACTTTTATCCTAAAAATGAGCCGGATTTTGACAAAAAATGCTACGAAGAATACCTGAAAAAAATGCCGGATGGAGAGGCATTGCCGCAAGAAAAGTGGAGAACAGCTAATATAAACTCATTAATTTCCGGCGTTTATAGCGCTATTAAAAATATCAAGCCATCCGTAGAGTTTGGGATATCTCCTCAGTGCAATTTAAACAACAATGATATGATAGGTGCAGATGTTCGCTCTTGGTGCCAAATGAGCGGATACATCGACTACATATGCCCCCAAGCATATGTGAATTTTGAAAACCCTATCCTGCCTTTTGATAAAGCTCTGAAAGATTGGGTAGGTATAGTGGATCGCAAAAACGTAAGGCTCTATTATGGCCTTGGATTATATAAGATTGGCTCTAAGATGGATAACGGAACCTGGGAGCATTCTGAAAATATATTGCAAAGAGAAGTAGAGCTTGCAAGGGCTACCGGCGGAGCCGATGGATTCGTATTATTTTCCTATAGCAGCCTTATTGACCCCAAATGCCAAAATGAAGTTACTAATGTATTAAAGGCGCTGAAAGACGAAAATAGAGAGGGCGGTATCCCTAATTAAAGTGATATTAAAGTTTTTCTACTATTATTTTTGTGTCTCTAGCGATCATAAGCTCTTCATTCGTAGGGATGACCAATACAGATACTTTAGATTCTGGGGTTGAAATTTTATTCTCTTTCCCTTTTATTGTTTCGTTGTTTACATCTTCATTAATTTTTACCCCTAAATATCCTAAATGAGCACAGATGCTAGCCCTGTGCTTTGCGTTGTTTTCCCCTAATCCTGCTGTGAAAACAATCGCATCGCAGCCATTAAGAGCGGCTACATAACCACCTATAAACTTTGCCACTTGATACCTTAACATTTCATGAGCTAAAATCGCGCGGCTATTGCCGTTTTCAGCAGCAGCCGTCACTTCTCTATCATCACTGGAGACGCCGGAGATCCCCAGTAAGCCAGATTCTTTATTTAAGATTTCGTTCATCTCACCAGGCGTTAAATTTTCCTCGCCTTCTATAAATGTAACAACAGAAGGATCCAAAGAACCAGATCGAGTCCCCATCATAAATCCATCTAATGGAGTCAGCCCCATGCTGGTATCAATAACTTTTCCTTTATTTATCGCACAAATAGAGGAACCGTTACCCAGATGGCAGGTTATAATTTTTAAATCTTTTATATCTTTATTTAAAAGTTCCGCGCAACGATGACTAACATATTTGTGAGAAGTGCCATGGAACCCGTACCTTCTTATTTGCTATTTTTCATAATATTCGTATGGTATTGGGTACAGATAGGCTTTTTCAGGCATTGTAGAGTGAAATGCTGTATCGAAAACTACAACTTGAGGAATTTCTTCTCCAAAAGTATTTATACAAGCTTTTATCCCTTGCACATGAGCGTGATTATGAAGTGGAGCTAAGGGAATTAACTCCTCTATTCCATTGATTACATCATTTGTGACTAAAATAGAGTTTAAAAATTTAGCGCCTCCCTGCACGATTCTGTGCCCTACGGCTGAGATTTCTTCTATACTTTTTATTACGCCGTATTCTTCGTGCTGCAGAGCTTTTTCTACTTGCTCAAAGGCTTTAGTATGATTTGGTAAATCCACGTGGATAGTTTTTTTGATTCCATTACTTGTTTTGTAAGTCAAAAAGCTTTCCTCAAGACCTATCCTTTCGCAGTTTCCTTTTGCCAAAGTTTTTTCATTCTCCATATCAATGAGCTGATATTTCAGTGATGAGCTACCTGCGTTAATGACCAAAATTTTCATCTTATACCCCGTCTTTCCTTGAGATTTAAAAATTCCAAATACAAATTCAGCAAAACTACTAATTTATAAGATTATTAAATTTACGTTTTTAAATTATAGCATAGAATTTTAAATAACACAAGCAAATAAAGCGAATAGAGCGTAGAAAATAAAAATGTTATGTCCTATAATACATTTGCTTTAGCGGATATACTATAAAGCATTGACAAACCTGGGGCGGTAAGATATAATTAAGAGCATTGACAAAATTATAACAGTGAGGGAATAATGAAAGATAGTGAATATTGCTTTTTTTCTCAAAAATATATTAATTTTAATTTAAGCCAAAAGATATACTTAAAAATAAAAAGACTCTTAGATATATCGGTTTCCCTACTAGCGCTGATTGTTTTTATACCGTTGCTAATTATAGTAGCTTTGCTAATAAGGTTGACCTCTAAAGGGCCAGTTGTTTTTTCTCAAAATAGAATAGGGGAAAAAGGCAAAATAATTAAGATATACAAATTTAGAACAATGATCTTGAAAACCCCAAAAAACATAGCTACTTGGGATTTTGATAATCCGGATGATTATATTACGCCTGTAGGGAAAATATTAAGGATTACTAGTATAGATGAGATGCCACAACTAATTAATGTTTTAAAAGGAGATATGAGCATAATAGGACCTAGACCTCTTATTAAAGAGGAAACAGAAGCTCATGAATTGAGATTTAAAAATGGAGTTTATTCTATAAAACCCGGCATTACAGGTTTAGCCCAAGTCAATGGCAGAGATATTTTAAGTATAGAAGATAAAGTAAATTTCGATATAGAGTATTTACATTCTATTTCTTTGAGGAAAGACTTATGCATATTTTTTAAGTCGATTTTAGTCGTCATCAGCAGATCAGACTTTTTAGATGGAAAATACTCAGAGCACGGCAAATGAAAAAAAGGAGAGTCATAATGCGCATCCCTTGTGGAACGTATTAAAATATTCAAGATAGATTAAAATATATAAATATAATTTATAAATATATGAAAAAGGGAGAAAATAATTTAATTTTCTTAATATGCTTGCAAAGAGCTCGTAAATGTGGTATCATGATTAACGTGACTGCGATAGATATGCGAAGAAGCGGGAGGTTGCGATTAACTTTTGCTAGTCGGTTTTTCCGTGGAGTATGTCCGATTTTAAACCGGGCGAAAAGGCAAAATAAATTAATATTGCTTTATGTGCGCTTTTATTTTATGTCCGGGATTCTACTTTGAAAAAGTTGAATCTACCGGTTATTTATTTAGATAGTCACTAAACACCCGGAAGGGATGTCAAAAAATAAAAGCACGCCCGCCAACTATGAAAAGGAGGCGATTTGAGTGGCAGTCAAAGAAAAAATCCGGATAAGACTTAAGGGTTACGACCATCAGTTGGTAGATCAATCTGCACTTAGAGTTGTAGAAATAGCAAAGCGCGCAGGAGCTAAGATCTCTGGCCCTATACCTCTACCTACAGAGAAGCAAGTTGTCACGATACTTCGTGCTGTACACAAGTACAAAGATAGTCGTGAACAATTTGAAACACGAACCCACAAAAGACTTATCGATGTTTTGAAGCCATCAGCAAAAGCTGTAGAGGCACTTAAAACTTTGGAACTCCCTGCAGGAGTTGACGTAGAGATCAAGCTCTAGGTTAATGATCGGCAGATGGGGTCATGTTGGAGAGATCCAACCAATAACTACCTAAGGAGGGAAATTTATGCAAAAGGCCATAATAGGCAAAAAAATTGGTATGACGCAAGTCTTTGATGAAAATGGTAAAGTAGTACCTGTCACAGTTGTAAATGCAGGACCGTGTGTTGTATCGCAGAAGAAAACCACCGAAAACGATGGGTATAATTCTGTACAGATGGGATTTGGTGACATTAAGCTAAAATATAAAAAAGGATCAAGGACAGCTAAATTTGACGAAAAGCCAATCAATGTGACTATGCCAATGCAAGGACACTTTGCAAAAGCAGATGTAGCACCCAAAAAAGTTCTCCGGGAATTTCGATTTGATGATATAGATCAATACAACATTGGCGATATTATCAAGGTTGATGTTTTTGCACCGGGCGACAAAGTCGACGTGACAGGGACGAGCAAAGGTAAAGGTTACCAAGGTGTTATCAAACGCTGGAACGCAAGAAGGTTAAAGGAAAGTCACGGTTCGGGCCCTGTAGTAAGGCATGCCGGTTCAAACGGTGCTTGCTCGGATCCATCGAGGGTTTTTAAGGGCAAAAAGTTGCCGGGGCACATGGGTGCAGAAAAAGTGACGGTGAAAAACCTAGAGATAGTAAAAGTAGATAGTGAAAATAATTTGATAGCTATAAAAGGAGCCATACCAGGACCAAATAACGGCACGGTTGTGATCCGCGATAGCTTGAGGGCTTGAGAAAGGAGGAGAAAATATGCCGAAAGTGCAAGTGATTGATATGACAGGGCAGCAGGTCGGCGATGTAGATCTTGCTGATAAGGTATTTGGTATAGAGCCAAACAAATCGGTTATGCACGCAATGGTAGTGAATTATTTAGCAAACCAACGTCAAGGGACGCAGTCTGCACTAACTAGAGCGGAAGTATCCGGAGGGGGCAAAAAACCTTGGAGGCAGAAGGGCACAGGCCATGCGCGGCAAGGGTCGACCCGGGCTCCTCAATGGAGGCATGGAGGGGTTGTATTTGCTCCAAAACCACGCGAGTATAGTTATAGCATCAATAAAAAAGAAAGAAGATTGGCCATGAAGTCGGCTCTTTCTAGTAAGGTCCTAGATAATAACATAATTGTTTTGGACGCAATAAACCTAGATGAATATAAAACGAAAACCGTGGCAATGATGCTTAAGGCTATAAATGCCGGCAAAAAAGTCCTTCTAGTGCTCCCCGAAAAAGATGATAAGATCATAGCTTCAGCTAGAAATATCCCAGGAGTGAAGACTTCCGGCGTTAATACATTGAATGTATATGATATCTTGAACTGCAAAAGCTTGGTGATCGTAAAGGATGCGATCAGTAAGATCGAGGAGGTGTATGCTTAATGGACGCACAAGATGTGATAATTCGACCGATAATAACAGAAAAAAGCATGAACGGGGTTCCAGTAAAGAAATACACTTTTGAAGTAGCCAAAAATGCAGAAAAAATACAAATAAAAAAAGCTGTAGAGGATTTGTTTGAAGTCAAAGTAGAAAAAGTAAACACCATGCACGTGCGAGGCAGACTCAGGCGACAAGGCAGGCATCAAGGCTACACAAGAAGCTGGAAGAAAGCCATTGTCAAGCTGGCAGAGAGCAGCAAAGGCATAGAGTTCTTTGAAAGTATGAACTAAGCAACACATAGCATAGATATTGATATACAAAATAAAGCAGATATGGA
>JAFVAZ010000026.1 GCA_017480265.1 Clostridia bacterium | reverse complement strand
TTTAATTTTACTTTTTTTAATTTTGCATCCATTGTTTTCTTCGAGATTGTTTCTATTTTTTTTAGTAAATTGGACTCTTCTAACTTTTGCAAACTTTTTTCTGCGCTTTTCCCAAAATATTTAACGATTTCTTCCTTTATGACGCCTATTGGAAATTTTCTAATATAATCAAGTATATCGGCAGACTTCTTGTCTAAAGGTACGTGGCTTAAATCTGCTTTATGCTCGTTTAAAAAATATTTATATTTTATTTTCATTTTTGCCCCAGGTGGCACCATAACCTTGATAGCATCAAAAAAAGTGCAAAAATACCGTTCCTTCATAAAATAAGCCAGCTTTATTTTTTCTTCATCAATAAACGGCTCTGGATCTAATACTTTTTCGATGGCTTTTAATTTTTTAAAATCAATATCTTCCTTTGCAGTAAATTCGTCATTCCCTGATAAATTTATAACCTCAAAAACTAGTGCTTGTCTTCTTTTATTGCCTCTGCCAAATGGAACCAATACTCTATAGCCTGGCTTTAAAGCGGCGTAAAATTCCTCAGGCACTATGTAATTATAGAGTTTATCTATAGGGTATGTGACTTTATCGACGGCTACTTTTGCTATCATTTTACTTCCTTTATTTTCCTTCTCAAAAATAACAACCTATTCGCCTAAAAAAACGCATATAAACTTTACATAAAACTCCCCAGTCCGGTCGCGCCGTTGTACGGGAAGTAAATCAATTTATTATTTAGCCGATTTATCATTTTTTATTTATTTCGGTGATCTCATCTTCGTTATTTTCTGGTTCTAAGATAGAATAGGTTCCTTCTTTAAAGTCTTCAATCGCTAAATTTACAGGCTTAGTGGTCTCTTGTAAATTATTCTCAACGATTACATCATTGATCTCCCTGGCTCTTTTGGCCACACCCATCACCAGTGCGTACCTGCTTTCTTTGCCCGATAACATATCTTCCACTGAAACTTTAATCATTTGCCATCACTCCATCAATAAAATTTTTCATATTTTTATATTTTAGTTTATCTGCCTTAATAATTGCCTTTATATCATCAACACAATTATCTATATCATCGTTCACTACGATATAATCATACTTATAGGCTGTGGATATTTCTTCTTTTGCTCTATTTAACCGCCCCAAGACTATATCTTCAGAATCTGTTTTGCGTTCTTCTAGGCGTCTTTTTAGCACTGCAAAACTCGGCGGCATCACAAAAATGCTTAGCACTCCCTTTTGCTGGCTTATTACCTTTTGCCCTCCCTCTACTTCTATTTCTAAGATAACATCAACCCCTTCATTTGTCCATCTTTCTATGGGCTCTATGGGCGTCCCGTAGTAGTTAGAACAATATTTCGCATATTCAAGCATTTTATTTTCAGATACTTTTTTTAAAAATTCATCTTCCGATAAAAAATAATAATCTTTCCCTTCCTCCTCATACTCCCTCTTGGGGCGAGTTGTGGCAGAGATTGAAAGCTTTACAGTATCATCGCTTTCGATCAACTTCTTTAATATAGTATCTTTTCCTACTCCGGAAGGTCCGGAGAATACAATCAGTCTCCCTTTATCCATAATCGCACCAGCTGCTTCTCTCTTAATTCTCTTCATCGTGTTTTATTCTATTAGCTATGGTTTCCGCCTGAAGTGACGATAATATCACATGGTCGGTATCCATGATGATAACTGACTTAGTCTTTCTGCCACAAGTAGCGTCTATCGCTGTATTATTCACCTTAGCCTCCGATATTATCCTTTTGATCGGTGCTGCACCGGGACTCACTACGGAGATTATCCTGCCAACGGAAACTAAGTTGCCAAAACCTACGTTTATAAATCTCATACCCGTCTCCTTTTTAGGTTTTCATTATCTTTGCTAATATTATACAACTAAACGGCAGTGCATATCAAGAGGATTAAACTTGCAGATATTCGGCAAGCTTGTCTATATGGTCGCTCGCATAATGTATCTTCAATTTTTGAGCTTAGCTTTTTTCAGGTTCGCTTGATGTTCCGATAAAGTCCTAGCGTAGTAAGGTTTTTTATCTTTATCGTGGCAAAAATAGTAAAACTGTGTATTATTGGGGTTTATAGCGGCATCTATAGCAACTAAGCCCGGATTGCAAATCGGTCCGATGGGTAGCCCTTCCACATCATAAGTGTTGTATCTACTCCGGAAGTTATTTTTGATATCTTCCGGTACTTTTTCCTTTGATTTGTACGGATAATATATAGTACAGTCCATTTCCATCTTTAATAATCCACCATCTCCGAAAGGACTTTTACCAGAGCTTTTTGCTGTTGATAATCTATTGTGGATCACAGATGAAACATTATACATATCGTCTTCGTTGGCGGCTTCTGCCTGTATGATGGAAGCTATAGTGATCAGGTCCTTAAATGCTATGCCTTTTTTCTCCGCTTGAACTTTTATATTTGCATTATTAGCGTCATTATCTAAGGTTTCTGATGAGAATATCTTTTTTTCAAAATTATTTAAAAATTTCTTTATCACTTTTCCCGCTTCGATATTTTTATAAAATTTATACGTATCTGGGAATAAGCACCCTTCTAATTTACTAAACGCATCATGGGTATCTATCTCCTTAAGAAAGCTAAATTTT
>JAFVAZ010000025.1 GCA_017480265.1 Clostridia bacterium | reverse complement strand
TACATATTGGGCATCAAACTAGAAGATGGAACCCTAAAATGGCCGAGTATATCTTTACGGAGAGAAATGGTATTTATATCATAGATCTCCTTAAAACTTCACGCAAATTGGAAAAAGCTTATAATTTTATCAGAGACTTATCAGCTGAAGGTAAAATGGTCTTGTTTGTAGGGACAAAAAAGCAAGCGCAGGAGTCCATCAAAGCGGAAGCTTTGCGCGCAGGAGCCTATTTTGTCAATGCAAGGTGGCTTGGAGGAATGCTGACTAACTTCAAAACAATCCGCCATAGAGTAAGTAGACTAAAGCAACTTAGAGAAATGAGAGAAAACGGCACGTTTGATCTTTTACCTAAAAAAGAAGTTATAAAACTAAACTTAGAGATAGAGAAACTGGAAAAATTCTTAGGCGGGATAGAAGATATGACTCAACTACCTGGCGCCTTATTTATAGTAGACCCTAAAAAAGAAAGCATAGCTGTAGCTGAAGCTAAAAAATTAGGTATTCCGGTCGTAGCTATCGTAGATACAAACTGTGATCCAGATGAAGTTGATTATGTAATCCCGGGCAATGACGATGCTATAAGGGCGATTAAGTTAATCTCCGGCATCATAGCAAACGCGATAATAGAAGGCAACGAAGGAGAAATAGGCACAGAAGCTGATGAAGATGAAAGCGCTGTTAAGTTCGATGATATCGATGAGCAGAGTGTGGAAGAAGAGGTCATATCAGATTAATTATCTAATAATTGTTAGTGATGCTACCAGTATCAATGCAAGATTAAAGATTAATTTTTTAAATTTAGTTGGGAGGAAGTAACTATGGGTTTTACCGCAAGTGATGTAAAAACTTTGAGAGAAAAAACCGGCTGTGGCATGATGGATTGTAAAAAGGCTTTATCTGAAGCAAATGGAGATATGGATAAGGCAGTAGATATCTTGAGGGAAAAAGGGTTGGCTGCAGCTAATAAAAAATCCGGACGGATAGCTGCCGAAGGAGTGGCTTACGCCTGCACAAATGCTGATGGAAATATAGGCGTAGTGCTAGAAGTAAACGCAGAGACTGACTTTGTAGCAAAAAATGCAGACTTTAATAACCTAGTGGAAGTATGCGCAAAAACTATAATAAAAGAAAAACCAAAAACATTGGAAGATTTGATGTCTTGTACGGCGGAAGGTTCCAGCGAAACTATAGAAGAGCTAGTAAGGGAGAAAATTCTTACAATTGGAGAAAATATCAAAATTCGTAGGTTTAAAAGATTTGACGGTGTAGTTTCTACATACGTCCATGCCGACGGTAGGATCGGTGTCTTGGTTAAATTTGAAGTTGCCTCGGATGTATCTGCAAATGAAACCTTCAAGATTTTCGCTAAAGATATTGCAATGCAAGTAGCAGCGGCAAATCCATCTTACCTTAATAAAGAATCGGTCCCTGCAGATGTTTTGGAGCATGAGAAGAAAATTTTGACAGAGCAAGTGATAAATGACGGCAAGCCGGCAAATGTAGCTGAAAAAATAGTAATGGGTAGGATCGGGAAATTTTATAAAGAAAATTGTTTGATCGATCAAATCTTTGTAAAAGACGCAAATTTGACCGTTGCTCAATATACTGAGCAGACATCTAAGAAATTGAATTCTACGATTAAAATTGCAGATTTTGCACGCTTTGAAAAAGGCGAAGGCTTAGAAAAGCGTGAAGATAACTTTGCAGATGAAGTGGCAAATATGATCAAACAATAAAGAATAACAGGAAAAATTTAGGCTGCATGGATTTTGATGCAGCCTTTTTTCTTTTGATTATAGTAAAGTTGCTTTCAGTTTCGGGTATTCCCCCAAAAGAACAATGCAATAGTCCCTGGTCCTGTGTGGCTACCTATCGTAGTCCCTATTGTATTAATTAAGACTTTTCCGTCCAGCTTTTTAAATTTACTCTCAATGAGATCAGCAACCTTTTTCGCATCTTCTAGGCAATCAGAGTGGCAGATATAGCATTTATCGGCGTAGTCTAAGCCATTTATTGCATTATCTTCCATCCTTTTTACTAGTTCCGATATTGCTTTTTCTTTGCTGCGAGGCTTTGATATCGGAATCAATTTCCCTTCAGCATTTACATTGAGAAGCGGGCAGATCTTGAGCATAGAGCCGATAAATCCCGCTGTTTTAGAGATCCTCCCACCTTTCACAAAATACGAAAGATCCGTAGAAAAGAACCAATGATGCAAGTTCAATTTATTTTCATTTATCCAGTTATAAATTTCGTCAATAGACCACCCTTGTTCGCGCAAAGTTGCGGCTTTATCCATAAGCAAACCATATCCCGAAGATGCTGCCAGAGAATCTATTATATAGATCTTCCTTTCGGGGTATTTTTTTATTAATTCATTTTTTGCGATCAACGCAGAATTGTATGCACCGGAGATCCCGGACGATAAGCTTACATGCAAAATATCTAGACCTGACTCCAAGAAATGCGTGAAATACTCTATAAATTCCGAGACATTTACTTGAGAAGTTTTTGTTTCTGCTCCATTTCGCAGAGCTTTATAAAAACTCTCATATGATACAGTCTTACCAAGGTCATCATTATATGGTTTCCCATCAAGCGAAAAATGAAAGCAAATATAGTGTATGTCCTCTTTTTTTAATTGCTCTGCTGAAACGTCTACAGTAGAGCAGCAGCTTAATATAAAAGTCTTCATAATTTACCTCACTTTTAAGTTTCTATACATTTTAATCTATAAAAATTACATTTGAAAGATGTCTTTACAGCTGTTATAATTTTAATAAATATAAAAATTAAAAAAAACTACAGAGCACATAAGCTGTAAATTTATTTATACATATATGGAGAAATGTTAAAATATGAAAGAAGACAAGAGAATAAAAAAAACTAAAAAATACCTAAAGCAAACATTGATGGATCTGCTGACGGATAAACCTTTTGACCAAATAACCGTAAAAGAAATATGCGATCGATCCGAAACCAGCCGAGTTACATTTTATGCTCATTACAATGATAAGTATGATCTGGTGGATGATATAGCGAAAGATATGATAAAAATAGCCAAAGATGAATATTATAGACTGCAGGGAAAAAACAATCCCACAAAGAATTATATCATCGGTTACTGCAATTTATTGGACTGCATATTAACTATGTATTACGAAAATATAAGATTTTTTTCACATACAAATGTAAATGAAAATCCATATTTAAATTTCGCTTTTTATAAGTATGTTTTAGATCATGTGGAAACGCATGCACAGAAAAAAAGTACAGCTTTAAAGCTTAAGTACGACGCTAAAAAAATCGCGGGTTTTTTGTGCTATGGCATATGGGGCTTTATTAACGCAAGAGGAGAAAAGCAAAGTATGTCTGATTTAAGGCAGGAACTCAGGGAAATCTTAGAAAAAATCTTAAGAGCAGAAATATTAACACAAAACATCTCAGAATAAGTAAAACTGCCCCACACTTATATTTTACTATTTAAGTAATAAAAATAATATTACTAAAAAGGAGAAATCTTTTGCAATTTAGAGAGATCATACCAAAAGGTAAAAAAGTCTTCCTGGCTCCCATGGCCGGAGTTACCGACAGAGTCTTTCGAGAAATAGCTGTAAGGTTTGGTGCCGGATATGTAGAGAGTGAGATGATTAGCTCAAAGGCTATCTCCTATAGAGACAAAAAGACTATTCAACTATCCTCACTATCTGAGGAAGAAAGACCTTGCGCGATACAGCTCTTTGGAGATAATCCGCAAACCATGGCAGAAAGCGCAAAATTTATATTGAGCACTAGTTCCCCAGATGTTATAGATATAAACATGGGCTGCCCTGCACCTAAGATCAATAAAAGTAACGCAGGGGTTGCACTTATGAAAGATCCTAAACTTTGCTTTGAGATAGTCAATAAAGTAAAAAAAGCGGTAAATATCCCCGTAACCGTTAAAATAAGAAAAGGGTGGGACTCCGCCAACGCCAATGCCGTAGAGATTGCTAAAATATGTGAATCAGCCGGTGCAGATGCCATCATAATCCATGCTAAGACTAAAGAGCAAATGTACAAAGGAAAGCCAGACCTTGAAATGATAGCTAAGATCAAATCAGCTGTAAATGTCCCCGTAATAGGCAATGGCGATATAAAAAATGGTCCGGATGCCGCTGATATGTTTGAGAAAACAAAATGTGACTACGTAATGATAGGGAGAGCCTCTATTGGGAACCCTTTCATTTTCGATGAAATCAACTGCTATTTGAGTAATACCCCTTACAGATACCCATCTATTGAAGAAAAAATGGAAGTCATGAGAGAGCATGTTTTCAATATGTGCAAGTATAAGGGCGAATATTTAGGTATACGCGAAGCCAAGCGACATATTTGTGCGTATATAAGGGGATTAAACAACGCGGCATTTTTCAGAAATTTGGCTTGCAGAATTGAAAATTATAATCAATTCGAAATTTTAATAAAAGAAATCTTATCGCACACCAATCCTTTAGAAACGCATATATAAAAGTTATGCACAGGTTCATTATAGAACAAAGCAGTATGAAATCACTTACAAATCGCGCAACGATGCTGCTTTAAGTACTTATCTATGGCTTTAGCAGCTCTTTTGCCAGCGCTCATCGCCAAGAGCACTGTGGCGGCTCCAGATACAATGTCTCCGCCGGCAAACACTCCATCTATCGAGGTCATCAAAGTCTCTTGGTCTACGATAACTTGTCCTGTATCGCTGAATTTTAACTTCGCCTCAGAAGCTTTAAGTATAGGGTTTGGCAAAGTCCCGATGGCCATTATCACCGTATCCGCATCCATATAAAATACCTCATCTTTTTTTTCTACTACCTTTCGTCTGCCATAGTTATCTATATCGCTTAGCTGCATTTTGGCGCATAACAATGTACATACGCGGCCGTTTTTGTTAGGGAGGATTTTTTTAGGATTAGATAAAAATTTAAATTTTACTCCTTCTTCTTTTGCGTGTTCAATTTCTTCCCTTCGTGCAGGCAGTTCTTCTTCAGACCGCCTATAAACGAGGGTAGTTTCTTTAGCACCTAATCTAACAGCAACCCTTGCTGTATCCATGGCCACGTTGCCCCCTCCCACTACTATAACCTTTCCTAGATCTTTTATAGGAGTATCGTAGTCGTCTTTATAAGCTTTCATCAAGTTTACTCTAGTCAGAAATTCATTTGCTGAATACACTCCCTGCAAATTCTCTCCTTGGATCCCCATAAATCTTGGCACCCCGGCTCCCGTGCCCAAAAAGATAGCACTGAATCCTTGAGAAAATAAATCCTTTATGCTAAAGGTTTTCCCTATCACCACATTGGTTTCAAACTTTACTCCGGCGCGTTTTAGATTATCTATTTCTTTTTCCACTATCGCTTTGGGGAGTCTAAATTCTGGGATGCCATAACTTAAAACGCCACCCAAAGCATGCAAAGCTTCAAAAACAGTTACATTATAGCCAAGATTTGCCAAATTTCCTGCGCAGGTTAGCCCAGCTGGCCCTGAGCCAGCAATTGCGACCTTGAGTAACCTATCTGGTTGGCAACTGGAAGCCTTGGGTGCAAAATTTTCAAAAATGTATTTATCTGCAACATACCTCTCCAAAGCACCAATTGCTATGGGATCGCTCTTTATCCCCTGCACGCAGTTCTTTTCGCATTGTTTTTCTTGTGGGCATACTCTGCCACATACAGCGGGTAAACTGGAGTACTCTTTGATGGCTCTATAAGCTCCCAAATTATCTCCGCTTGCAATTTTCCCTATAAAGCGTGGGATATCTATGGCTATCGGGCACCCCGCTACGCATGGCTTAGTTTTGCAGTTTAAACATCTTTTTGCTTCATTTTTTGCCATTTCGTCACTTAAGTTTTCTACCACTTCTGAGAAATTATTCACTCTTTCCCTCGGATTTTGCATTGGTATTACAGGTCTTTTTGTATTTGCCATTTTTAGTCATTATTCTCCTTGCGCATACATTTTTAATTTTCCCTTATAACAAAATCGTTTTTAAATATTGGTCGGCATATTATTGAAAAGATTGCAGGTTTTTTCGTAAGATTTCCTTTCAATATCTCTATAAATACTATTGCGATTGATTATCTCATCAAAATCAACTTTATGACCATCAAAATCGGGCCCATCCACACAAGCAAACTTCATCTTGCCGTCTACCATCAACCGGCATCCTCCACACATCCCTGTCCCGTCTATCATGATCGGATTCATGCTGACAACGGTTTTTATATTATGCTTCCTTGTCAGCTCAGATACGCATTTCATCATGATTAACGGTCCGATGGCAAATACTACATCATAGCTTTCGCCTTTGTTTATTTGGTCGCTTAGTGTATCTGTAACTAAACCTTTGTGGCCAAAAGAGCCATCATCTGTTGTAATGAAGACTTTTTTGCTGACGGCTTTAAATTCATCCTGTAAAATAATCAAATCTTTATTCCTAAAACCCAGTATAGAATGCACCTCGCATCCGTTTTTTTCAAGAGCCTTAGCGATAGGGTACGCTATAGCACCCCCTACGCCGCCTCCTATCACTGCAGCTTTTGTGTAGTTCGATATTATTGTCCCATTACCGAGCGGTCCAACTAAAGCGTATAAACCATCTTCTACTTCCAGGTTATCTAGTTTCTTGGTAGTAGTGCCTACGATTTGAAATATAATGGAAATCGTGCCGCTATCTTTATCGCAATCTGCTATAGTAAGGGGGATGCGCTCACCATTTTCATGGACCTGTAAGATAACAAATTGCCCAGGCTTGGCTTTTTTTGCTATTTTTTCGTCCTGTATAGTCATTTTCGTAACGGTTTGATTCAATCTTACCTTATCCAAGATCGTATACATAAGGGGTTCACCTCGTATTTTGTTTTAATTATATCACTATTTCTAAAAGATTTAAATCTTTTATCATGTTACAGATCACTTAAATGATTCAAGAAAGCTTTGCAAAAGTAGTTGGCACATCACCCATAAAGATGCTTTCTGCAATCAAAATGCTTGTACTTACGTCGGTAGTTGCAGGAAATCCCGGTATCAATGCGAATATTTCGGTACGAATATCTAAGTATATCTGATGTTTGGTTTGATTAATGCCAGCACTTTCAAAAATGCTGCGAAAGTTTGTCAATACACTGCCAGAGAGTGAAACTTTTAGAGAAATATTGGGGCCCTTCCCATTCAGGATTTCGGTACCGGTCAAAGTGCCAATTGGAATGGATAAGTCCTTTTTGGGCATGCAAGATATTTTTTTTTGGATCGATGTAGTCACACATGCTTTCAGTATATTTATTTTTTTCTTATAAACATTAAAGATTAAATAAAATTAAAATAAACCTAACAATCCCCACTGGTCACCGGTTTTATAAGGGTCTAAATAAAGATGCTAGCATTAATAAGCACTCTGAAAAAATCACATTTTTCATTTTTTTGTTAGAAAAATGTTAGAAAAGTGTTAGATGGCAATATTCTAAGCCAGAAAAATAACCTCTGATTTAATTTTACCAT
>JAFVAZ010000024.1 GCA_017480265.1 Clostridia bacterium | reverse complement strand
GATATACGGCATGAGGTTATTGGGGATTCCGCGGGGATCTTCGCCTATCAGCCCGCTTTGATGAGCTCCTATGGGATTAAAATAACGCAAAGATACAATCTTCCAAGATTTATCGGAGTTATAAATATCCATGAGTATTTTTTCTATAAATGATTTAGTTCTGCCATAAGGGTTAGAAAGTTCTCCTGTGCGCATGGTTTCTTTATATGGTGGAGAAGCATCTTTGCCATATACGGTAGCAGAGGAGCTGAAGATCATCTTTTTTACGTTATGTTTTGTCATGATCTTGCAGAGATTGATCGCCGCAGAGACGTTATTTTCATAATAAAGCAAAGGTAGTTTGCAAGATTCTCCCACAGCTTTTAGCCCTGCAAAATGTATCACGCAATCTATGGTGTTCTCTGCAAATATCTTTTCCAGCTTTTCTACATCGAGGATATCGCACTCATAAAACTTAAATTCCTTCCCTGTGATTTTTTTAATCCTATCTATCACCACAGGGGAGCTATTAGCAAAATTATCTATCCCGATGATATCGTAATTTTTCTCTAGTAGCTCCACGCACGTGTGGCTACCTATAAAGCCTGTGGCTCCTGTGACTAAAACTTTGGGCACAGAGCCTGAAGTTTCGCTTTGCATCATAACTTCCCTCCTAAAAAGAAAATAGGCAGATATTGCGATACAAAAACAGAAAATAAAAACAAAAGGAAGATAATCTTAGAGTTTGTCCCACCATAGTCTAGAAGCTGCTTGTTGTAATCTAAAGAAGGGTCCTTTTTGCAGTCTTCTTTTATTTTTTTCACTTTCTCTATGCAAGATTTAAAATATATTTTATTAGCAAAAAAACCGCAAAAGAGCATCACAGCAAATTGTAGTAAGCTTAAAATCTCTAAGATCTCGGAAAAATTGCTTATAATTTTTGAAACATCTTGTATGTATTGGATTAGCGACGTATAAAAAAGTATAACAAAATGCAGCACCGTAAGAGGGATGCCTACTTTGTATTGCTTACGGAAAAGGAACCACATCCCGTTAAATAAAAACGCACTAAAATTAAATTTACTTTTATTATTATCTTTGATCCTCTTAAATACACTCATATAATAAGGTGTATTGCTTTTTACCATCTTAGCCAAGTCCCCAAATTTAACGGTATCTACTTCCTCGTTTGGTTCTACTCCTCCCATAGGGTCAAATAAAATAGGAAGCCCTTCTTTGATATTTTGAGGGATTTCATCGATAATCTCTTGCGGATCATTCAAAAAGTATCCACATTTATTGCAAAAAGCTGATCCACTTGGATTGGAATGTTCACATCTAGGGCAAACAATAAATTCCGATGCCTCCCCTACCCCTTCTTGATCGCCCTTGCCGGTATTTTTATTTATATCATTTATAGCATCGCTTTGAGAGATATTATCATTACGCTCTTTCAATAATTGATGCTGATTTTCATAAATGCATTTATTATTTATACTATAGCATTCTCTATGGTAAGGCGTTCCGCAATCTGGGCAAACTACAATATCATCTTGTTCTTCAAACCGTCTTTTGCAAATGGGACACTGTTTACCTTGGTAGTTTATCATTTTTCCCCTCCATAACCTAGCTTTATACATATTGACTATATAAAAAATTAAACGTATTATTAAAGTACATAGGCTTGATTTATTGTGATTTATATCTTTAAATAAAACATAGTTTTCTATATGAAGTTGATCTCCATGAGATATGTACTTTAATTTTACAAAAAAAAGGAGTTATTATCAAGACGATTGTTCCGTAGCTAAAGCGTTAATAAAGCATGTTGTTAGCCGGATAGCCTTGGTAAATCTTCAATTTTTTATTATCTGCTGGCTATACTGATTTGCAGTAGAAAAAAAATTAAATAAAATCGCATTTATAGGAAAAATTATAAAAGGAATATAGTCAAAAAGCGGGGGCATTATGAAAAAAAGGACTGTTGCGAAAAATCTATTAATCTTATTTATGATTATATTATTTGCATATCTGTGCTTCTCAGATAACGGTCTGATAGAATTTATTAAAAACCCGAGTAAACTGAATCTATGGTGGTTACTTGTAGGTGTGTTATGTCAAATAATGCAGATAACTTTGGACGGTATTTTAACCTATAAATTTCTGCACAATATAAACTCCAAAATTACTTTCAAAAATTCTTTTGCATGTGCTCTTTTGGGGCAATTTTATTGTGCTATAACCCCAAGCGCTACTGGTGGGCAACCTATGCAAGTGTATTTTATGTCTAAGAGGAAAGTTGATGCCGGTACTACCACTTCTGCATTGACTCAAAAGTTTTTAATCTATCAAATTACTCTCATTATTTATTTTATTTTTACTATTATTTATAAAACCGAATACCTTAAATCGGTTAACCCTGCTGTCTACTTAATTTTATCATTTGGGTTCGTGTTGCAGGTCACCTGTTTAGTTATCTTGATAATTTTTTCTGTAAATAAAACAATCACATCTAAGATCATTATTCACGTTTTTAATTTTCTTTCTAAAATAAAGATAGTAAAAAATCCAAAAGAAAAAATCGATAAGCTTAAACAGAACATTCAGCTGTTTAATTTGGGAAATAAATATCTATATAATAAAAAAGTGGTACTGCAAGCTATTGCTTTAACGCTTTTTCAATTAACATTTATGTTTTTTATACCTTTCTGTGTTTATAAATCATTTGGTTTCTCCGGTCACAAGCCTTTAGATATGATCTGTGCGCAAAGTTTTATCGTAATGTCATCTTCGTTGTTCCCCATCCCCGGTGCTTCTGGCGCAGCAGAAGGTGCTAGTTCTATATTTTTATCACCATATTTTGGAGAAGAAAGCATTAAATCAGCAATAGTCGTAATCCGGTTAGTTATGTACTATTTTACAATCATCTTGACGGCACCTTTCGCCAAAATCACAAAAATACATGATGAAGATAAAGAATCAGAATATTCACCACATGAATAAATCACAGTCAATAGGTACACATAACAAGATATTTCTTTATTTACAAGCAGTTCTGCAAGCGCTAGAACGCTGTTTTTGTTTTCCTTTTTCTGCTAACATTTTGATGGATTAGAAGCATTTTTATTAGCAGTTTTATTGTAAATATTTGTAAATAAATAAAAATTAAAAAATATAGAAATTAGTATTGACAATGCCATATAATTTATGTTAAAATAAAAATCATCTGAAAGGTGCGGGTGTAGTTCAATGGTAGAACTCCAGCCTTCCAAGCTGGTCGCGTGGGTTCGATTCCCATCACCCGCTCCATTTGTTAAATTTTGCTTTTGCGCCAATAGCTCAGCAGGATAGAGCAACTGCCTTCTAAGCAGTAGGCCAGGGGTTCGAATCCCTTTTGGCGCGCCATTGCACATAAATGGTGGGTATAGCTTAGTTGGTTAAAGCGCCAGTTTGTGGCACTGGAGACCGTGGGTTCGAATCCCACTATCCACCCCACATTTTCTGAGCATTTTGTATTGGGGTGTAGCCAATCGGTAAGGCAACGGACTTTGACTCCGTCACTCGTTGGTTCGAATCCAGCCACCCCAGCCACTTAGTATATGTTTTCTGTGAGCCATTAGCTCAGTCGGCAGAGCACTTGACTTTTAATCAAGGTGTCCGGAGTTCGAATCTCCGATGGCTCACCAGGGCTTAAAGCTTTATAAATACTAGCTTTTCAGCATTTGTGTGATTTTTAGTTTATCTGCATTTTTTAATTTTTCTACGAATTTTAAAAAACCTATTTTTAACTTTTAATAACAAAGAAAAATTATGTTGGATATCGGTAGCCATATTGGTTTTCCTAGAATTGCTGATATGAGTATAAACATTAGCAGTAGTTTGAATGTCAGCATGTCCAAGCCAAGCTTGTATGTCTTTTAGTTGCCAACCTTTATCATACAAAACGCTGGCACAGCCATGCCTTAGGTCATGGAAACACATTTTGGGGAAATTATTTTTATTTAAGACTTTTTGAAATTCTTTTGTCATTTTATTATTTTTAAAATTTCTTGTACTGTTTTGTCAGAAGATAAATTTGAAACATCAATTTTGATAGTATCTAAATATGAATATGAATTTATTATTTTTCTCGATCTATCAAAGAGTTCTGAAATTTGTAATTTACATTTCTCATAATCTAAATTAGGGTAAGTTTCAATTTCTCGATTTAATAATCGCTTATAAATTGTTTTTTCATCGCAAATTAAAGAAATATTATAAAAATTGAATTTATAATTTTTGAGACTCTGTAAAATTATTTTTTGAGTTTCTGAAGTAGCTAAAACCCAGCAAAATATTATATTTTTAAATTCATTAATTCCACAAAAATTTTTCAAAATAAAACAAATGTTTT
>JAFVAZ010000023.1 GCA_017480265.1 Clostridia bacterium | reverse complement strand
TTTTAAGCGTCTTTATGCCGCTTAATGTTTCAATTTTTATGGTCCCTTTTTTTACAATGTTATTATCAAATAAAAATTTCCCTACACATCTGATCCCGTTGCCACACATTTTGCCTTCGCTTCCGTCGCTGTTAAACATCCTCATTTTAGCGTCAGCTATATCTGACCGGCAGATCAATATAATTCCATCGGCTCCTACCCCAAAGTGCCTATCGGATAGCCTGACACTGAGCTCATTTGGGTTCCCTATTTCATTGCTTTTCGTGCAATCAAAGTAAATATAGTCGTTTCCGCAGCCATGCATTTTAGTAAATTTTAGCTTCATATTATCCTCATCTTAAAGTGTATTTTTAGATTTTATTTTATATTTAAGTATTATAAATCTAAAACATAGCATTTACAATACAGCAACGCTAAAATCAATCAGGATAAATTTCGAGCCTTTTGGATATAAGATCGTTAGCTTTTTTAAATCCGGGTTCTAGCAACCACATGGTACGTTGATATGAGGCACTGGCGTTTTCAAGATTATTTTTTAGATTTAAAGTATTCCAATCTTTAGATTTATCGAGTGGGACAATCTGATAGACCTTTTCCCCGGCTTCTCCTGTGTATAAGTTAACCCACGTAGGGAGAATTTTTACACCGGAAGTCAATACCGTTCCATCGCTGTATTTGGTAAAAGATACGGTGAATATAACGCCGTCTTCGGTATGTCCGCTATTGATAATTCCTTTTCGTTCTTTTCGTTGGTTCGATACAGCATTCCCAAGAGAATAAATGCAAACCGTATCTTTATCAGAAACATCAGAATGAATAATATCCATAGGCTGAATAACGTGAGGGTGCCCGCCGA
This sequence comes from Clostridia bacterium, assembly GCA_017480265.1. GTDB lineage: Bacteria > Bacillota > Clostridia > Oscillospirales > Acutalibacteraceae > UMGS1224. Next base: position 30,108 of record JAFVAZ010000023.1, on the reverse strand, counting down.
TAATAACATCTACGCCTAAATCGCATAGTTTTTGAGCTATTTTTTGTTGTGAATCATTTGGCTTTAATTGATATTCTTCTCCCCAATGCATATAGTAGAGAATTTTATCGACCCCTATTTCTCTCATTTCTGCAATTATATCCGCCTGTTCATTATAAAAATCTTCAAGCTTTTTATAATCAAATACATTGAAAAGCTTACTGTTTTCTCTAGAACTTGGAATACCATTTACACTTGCTGTGCCATTTTCAGATATTTCTCCGTAAGTATAATTTACAACTCCAATTTTTATTCCTTTTATGTCTTTAATAACGTATTTTGCATCTTCTTTATTAACCCTAGTCCCGGTGAAGTCTACTCCTTTTTGCTTTAAGATATCCGCTGTCCTAGCAAAACCAGAAGGGCCTCCATCATTTGAATGATTGTTTGCCGTCAAAAACATATTAAAGCCACAATTTTTAGCACAGTCAATTATATTATCTGGGTACTTGAACGTAGGATACCCGGAGTAGTTATCTTTAGCCAAAGTGCCTTCTAGGTTGATAACAGCATAGTCCAAATCCTCTATATAGGGCTTTATGTATGTAAAAATTTTTTCAAAATTATATTGCTTTGTATTTTTATCAAAAGAAGCCACCAGCATCGGCGCATGTATTAGGAGGTCTCCCATGCTGCCAATGTTTATATTAGAAACTATATGAACAGGTTCACTGCTTATAGAAGCATCTTTTTTAGTTATGCTACTATTACTTATATTCCACGACGAAAAATTGGTGCTAGCAAGGTATAATGCCCCAATAATTACGGCACCGATTAAACCCCAAAACCACCATTTTACCTTTTTTACTTTATTTAACAAGTTCACTTTCATTTACCTTCCTTGCAAAATTTGATTTCCTTTATATCTTAAATGTTATTTATATTGCTTTGAATTATTATTATATCACAAATAAAGATAAGTAAGTTTTTCGAATTTTTCTATCTTTGATCTATTGCAATAAAATATATTTTCTTCTGTTAGTTTCAATTTTTCTTTGCCTACCGCGTATATATTTTTCTAATCATACTGTATGATTGATTTTTTTTTCTTCTTTTGCTCTTGACTTTTTATAGCTAATCCATTTCCATTGTCGAAAATACTTTTACAAGTATTTTTAGAAGCTCATATACTTATTGTACCTGTGCTTGAGTAAAATATTTATTGGCACTTTTTTGTATAATACTAAACTTCTTTTTATTTCGCTTTTAATCTTTTTTGCGGTATCTTCAAAATTGTATTCTCCTTTTTTTTCGGATATAATTTTATCCACGAAACCAAATTTTTTCAAATTATTAGATGTTATTTTTAATAATTTTGCTGCCTCTATCTCTCTTTCTGGGTCTTTCCAAAGAATATTTGCGCAGGATCGTGGCGATATGACCCCAAAAGTAGCGTACTCCAGCATAATAACCTTATCCGCTACGCAAAAAGCCAGTGCCCCGCCACTGCCCCCTGATCCTATAATAATACTTATAATGGGAACTTTAGTATACATCATTTTCATAAGATTTGTTGCTATAGCATTGTGTTGCCCACGTTCTTCGGCGGCTTGGCCCGGGTATGCACCCAATGTATCTATAAAGCATATGATAGGTCTTGCAAATTTTTCGGCTTGTTTGGTGGCACGTAATGCTTTTCTATATCCTTCCGGATGACTCATGGAATAATTATATTTAATCTGTTCGGAAATATCCTTCCCCCTATTTTGGCCTAAAATGGTGACAGGAATATCATCCAATAAGCCAATCCCTGTAGTGATAGATAAATCATCGCCATATAATCTATCGCCATGCATTTCGATAAAATTTGAAAAAATATAGTTAATATAATCTTTAGAATTTGCTCTATTGGGGTCAGATGCGATTTTCATGTATTCTTCAAATTTTCTTTTCATAAAAATCCCTCTTATGAATCTTTAAAATTTCCTTTAGGTAGTCTCGCAATTTATCCCTCGAAGTCACCATATCGACCATACCATGGGTTAGTGAATATTCCGCTGTTTGGAAGTCTTCTGGTAAAGTAGCTTTCGTAACGTCTTCAATTATCCTCTTGCCGGTAAAACCAAATATAGCTTTTTCTTCTGCTATGATTATATCTGCAAGTGAAGCAAAGCTAGCCGAGACCCCTCCAAGTGTAGGATTAGTGATCACTGAAATATATAAAAGTCCCTTATCACTATGTTTTTTTACAAAGGCAGCAGTTTTAGCCATTTGCAAAAGCGAAAATACCCCTTCTTGCATCCTTGCTCCGCCGGATACCGTCACGCCTATAATCGGGAGCCGCTTCTCTGTAGCTAGGACAAAAGCTCTTTTTATTTTTTCTCCTACAACTCTACCCATAGTTCCCATCATAAAATTCCCATCCATAACGAATATAACTACATCAATATTGTCGATTTTGGCTTTGCCATATACTACAGCTTCATTCATATTTGTTATCTTTTTGCTTCTTTCCAATTTTTCCATATATCCATCAAAATTTAGAATATCATCAGATGTTATCTCTGAGTCATATTCTACTAAAGTTCCTTTATCTATTATCATATCGAGCCTTTCTTGTGCAGATAAATATTTCTTTTTATAATATAAATTAAAAAAATCGGTATCATACTGGTGTTTTTTAAAGATTTCATTGTTAAGTATGTTTTTGTGCAGATTTATATTGGTAGAGATGCCCTCTATCACTAGTTCACTTAGGGCTTTTTCCATTTTAGAGATCGCTTGTGACCTTGTCTTAGCGTGTACTATAAGCTTGCCGAGCAGATGGTCATAAAATACAGGCACGTTATAGCCTTTATAAATACATGTCTCAAACCTTACATTTGCATTTTTATTAAATTTAAAATTTGTTACGATATTGTTTCCTTGTAGATCGCAAAAATTTATCCTGCTCTCCAGCGCACACCCTGTAAACTTAACATCTTTTTGCTGCAAGGTTAATTTTTTTCCATAAGCTATCAATATTTGCATTTTTATTAAATTGAGTCCTGTTACCATTTCTGTTATAGGGTGCTCCACTTGTATCCTACAGTTCATCTCCATAAAATGAAAACCATCTGTATCTAATAAAAACTCTAACGTGCCACACCCTACGTATTTTATGCTTTTGACGAAATGAATGCAAGATTCAAAAAGCTGCTCTCTTTGTATTTTATCTATTTTAGAGCAGGGAGTCTCTTCGAGCAGCTTTTGATTTTGATCCTGGATAGAGCAATCCCTTTCGCCTAAACATAAAGCATTTCCATATTTATCTGCGATGATCTGCACCTCTATATGGCTAGCTGGAGCCACGTATTTTTCTATTAAGACCTCTTCAGTATAAAAAACTTTCTCGCTATTATTTACAAAGTTTTGAGTTTCTTCCTCGTTATGCAGAACTTTTATCCCTCTGCCGGCTCCACCGCTTGTCGGCTTTATAACTATTGGATATCCTATCTTATTGGCAGATTTCAATATTTCAGGAAGATCATATTTTACACATATGCCCTCTATTACAGCAAGTTTATTTCTTTTCGCTATTTTTTTTGCCATAGCTTTATTGCTCATTTTTTTGAGTAAGTTTGATGGTGGCCCTATAAAGCAGATATCGTTTTCTTCGCATAGACTTGCAAACTCATAATTTTCAGACAAAAAACCATATCCAGGATGTATAGCTTGGGCACCGGTTGCCAATGCTACTGAAATAATCGCCTCCATATTTAGGTAACTTTCCTTAGGTTCCGATTTACCTATGCAATAGCATTCATCCGCCACTTTAGTGTGCAGCGCATCTTTATCTGCTTCAGAATAGACTGCCACGGTTGCTATTTCCATATTTTTGCATGTGTTTATTATTTTCACGGCTATTTCGCCTCTATTGGCTACCAGTATTTTTGAAAACATGCATCCACCTTCATTCATTGTTTTACATATTTAAAAATAGGTTGCGAATACTCTACTAAATCTCCATTTTTTACACATATTTCTTTAATTACTCCACTTACGTCAGCACGTACTTCAGTAAAAGTTTTCATCGCTTCAATTATGCACAATACATCTCCGACTTCAAACTTTTGACCGATTTTTATCAGGGGACTTTTTTCATCAGAATGTCTATCATGAAAAATACCTACCATTGTAGAAGCAATAATCTCTAAGCTCTTTTCTTTCGATTTTGCTTGATCTATCTCTACTTGTAATGTATCCAATTCTTTATCTACACTTGCTTGTGGAGTCCCTTCAGCAGACGTATTGGCCGGTACTTCTAGATTCTTTTCTACCCTATATTTTTTTTCATTTTCTAAGATCTCCACAGCCGTCAAATTATATTGCATCAAGATTTTAGATAGGCTCTTTAGTTTCTCCACGTCACTATTATTTTTATTTGATTTATTCTTTTTCCCTTTCAAATTCACTCATCCTTTTCCTGAAAGATTGATTACGCTATTATAAAAGCTTTCTATTTGAGCAAAAGCGGCCTTGTCCGCATTCTCCAGATAACATTTTATCAATTTTTCGGGAGTTTTTTGTAATAAAGACTCTAACTGATTTAATATCTCACTGATCAGATTACTTATATCTATGCTCTCTCCGATTTCTTTCTTTATAGATGTAGCGATATCTTCTATACTTTTATCAAAGCTTTCATTGTTTACGTTGAGGCCTATCCCAATGATAACATATGATAGATTTTTGGAGTTAGATAAACCACTAGCTTCAATCAAAATCCCACATATTTTCTTGCTATTCATTAGAATATCATTTGGCCATTTTATTTTTATATTCGTTGGTGCAAATTTTTGTACGGCATTAAATATTGCTAAAGAAGTTGCAATAGAGATTAACCTTAAATCATAACTAGGTTTTATCAATACAATAGTCATATATATGCCTACATCAGCCGGAGAAAGAAACTCTGCGTCATTTTTCCCTTTACCATTGGTTTGGCAATTTGAAAACACCAGAAAATTGCTTTGGGTGCTTCCTAAATCTTTACTTAAGATCTCTTTAGCCAAGGCATTAGTAGAAGAGACCCTTTTATAGTAAACTACATTTTTTATTAAGTTACTTGATTTAATTATATTTTTCAAATCGTATTCGTTCATCCTGTGATACCTAAAACATCATAGAAGGTATTTAAATCTTCTTCTAAATCTAAAGATAATGTGGGTATATCTTTGCAAATATTTTTATTTAAGTTTTTAAGGATATTTTTGGGACCTACTTCTACGAATAAATCTGCACCTAAACTATGTGCTTTCTTTATGGATTGTACCCACTTTACAGGAGATATTATTTGCTCAGAGAGTGTTTTTGCAAGATTATCCTGATCCATATACAAGTCTCCACTTATATTTGAGATTATAGGTACGTCAATAGGATCATAGTGATATTTATTAAGTTCAGCATAAAGCTTATCGGCAGCGGCTTGCATGATAGAACTATGAAACGGAGCAGAAACATTTAAAAATATACTCTTTATTCCCTTTTGGGTCAATGCACTCTTCAAATCCTGCAATGCTCTTATATCTCCAGAAACCACTATCTGATTGTTAGAATTATAATTTGCTATATTTAAAATCATATCTTCTTTGGATATCTCTCTGCACAATTGTTTTATCCACTCAAAATCATCTACTAAAACAGCAAGCATACCGCCTTTGGTTTTATCGCCACACTCTTGCATATATAACCCTCTTTGCCGTACAATCTTTAAACCATCTGTAAAGCTTATGGCATTGGCGCAAACTAATGCCGTGATCTCACCTAAACTATGCCCCAACAAAAGTTCTGGATTTAATCCATTTGCTTTGATATACACCTGGTACATTATATAGCAAACCGTCAATAGAGCCGGCTGTGTATTGCATGTTTTAGTAAGCTCTTGAATATCTCCATCAAAGCATAAACTTGACAAAGGGAACGCCAAAGTTTCATCAGCTAACGAGAATATATCTTTTGCGGTCGGATATTTTTCATACAACGATTTCCCCATACCTACGTATTGAGAACCCTGCCCCGGGAAAATAACTGCAAATTTTGGTTTATTACCAGAAGGCAAATTAATAACATCTCCCTATTTTTTATTCTCTTCTATTATCTCCACTATATCGCCTATTGTTTTTAGTTCTGAGATTTTATCCGTGTCTACCACTACATTAAATTTTTCTTCTACCATTCCAAAAATTTCAAGTACATTCAATGAATCCATCCCTACATCTTCAATTAAATTTGCATCTATAGATATTTGAGATGTATCTTTGTCCAAGATTTTGCCTAATTCTTCCCTTACAATTTTTTCAGTTTCACGCATATATAAATCCTCCTAAAAATTAAAATAATAAACATTATACATTTACTTTACGGCTATAGTTAATTCCGTAGTTGCCACTAATTCATTTTTCACATAAACAAAGCACATAGCGTACAGCACTCGGAATGAATCTTTTATTGCTTTCATTTTTATTACCAATATATCGCCGGGCAAAACTAACTTTTTGAACTTTGCGTTTTTTATTTCTGCCACTATGGGGATTCCTTTAATCTTCCGAGTATACCCTACAAATGCCGCTGTAAGCTGTGCCATAATCTCACATAAAATAGAGCCTGGTACTATCTGTTGCATAGGGTAATGACCATCTAAAAAAAATTCATCACCCTTTACTCTGTAGCTCCCTTCAGCTGACGTATCAGTAAAGTTGTATACTTCGTCCAGAAGCAACATTGTGTCTCTATGAGGTACTAAATCTTTTACATTTAGCTTATCCATTATCTTTACCCCCTTTTCGATATCAACACACATGCAGCAAATCCTTGTGAATCCACGGATAAGATCAAACTATCATGGGCAGAGCCTTTGCTATAACGGGAAAGGCACCGACCAAGGTCTACCATAGGGTTCAATGCCCACATGTTCTTTTTGATAATATCATGAGTGGAAGCACCTTTCTCTTTTATTATTTTAAATATGTCATTTATATTTTTTGCATCTCCAGACAAATAAACATCTAGCTGGCTTAGTGAGATATTAAATTTCTCTTCAATATTTTTAATATAGCTATCATCAAATTCCTTAATACTGCCGATGTACTTAGAATCGACGTTTTTTACATAAGCAATAGGTTTATTTTTTAATTTGCCGGGGGCTTCTTTTTGGAGCAAGACAGCAGCAGCTCCTACTTCTTCGGTAGCGCATGCCAGCACATCTTCTGCATTTTCGTATTGCATGTTTTTATACGCATCTACTATAGGATTTATCCCAGAGTTAATGCCCTCAGATAATGCATATGCACAGCCTCTAAATTGGTGCCAGATGCAGGCTCTGCTAACGGCAGCATTTCCTACTGTATTGGTAAATTCAGTAGCATTTACGAAGTTTGACCCTTTCTCTTTTGCAGATAAATTAAAGATAGCAATAGGATATACAGAAGAAGAGTAGCTCCCTGCAATTATACTTAATTCTGATCGGTTTATACTATCAAAGAAATTCTCATCTTCTGCAATTTTTATAGCAGCTTCCAGAGATAATGACTGCCTATCGATAAGCCGGGTGTTCATTTTATCCAACCGTTCTTCCAATATTTCTCTTTTGCAAAACGCTACGTCAGTGCTCGTGGCGTTTACTTTTTTACAAAATTCTATAATATTTTTGTAGTCAAAGCCCGCATCAGCAATGTAATAAAAAGCTGAAATAATTGCACATTTATTCACTATTTACCCCTCCTTATACCTTGATATAACCAAGCTTGAATTATTACCGCCAAAAGCAAAAGCATTAGAAATAATAGTATCAATTTTCATTGGTCTACTAATATTAGGTATACAATCTACGGGGCAATCTTCGTCTGCTTCTTCAAAGTTCGCCGTAGGCACCGCCAAATTATATTTCAACATCAAGAGGCTGGCCACAGCTTCTATAGCCGCAGCTGCTCCCAAAGAATGCCCGATCATGGACTTAATTGAACTTATAGGAGGTATTTTTTCTCCAAATACTGCACATAACGCTTTAGCTTCTATTTTATCATTTACTTTAGTTCCCGTACCGTGAGCAGATATATAATCTATATCGTATGGGGATACTTTGGCATTTTTTAAGGCTTTCTGCATACATATAGTAGCCCCAGAAGCATCCGGTCTGGGTGCCGTTATATGGTAAGCATCTACACTTAGTCCATACCCCTTGATCTCTCCGTATATGTGAGCGTTTCGTTGTAAGGCAGACTCTAAATTTTCTAAAATTAATATTCCGCATCCTTCACTTACTACCAGACCTTTTCTATTTTTATCAAATGGACAGCATAAATTAGGTGTAAGGGAAAGCAATCGATTAAAACCTATCAAAGCTGTAAGTGAAAAAGAATCTACTCCTCCTACTATAGCGAAATCGGCATCTTCATTTTTTATACGATCATAACCCCATCCTATAGCGTAATTGCCTGCTGCACATGCATTCAAAAACATCCTCGGCTCAATATTTTCTAAGCTGAAATATCTACAAACTTTAGCTACAATATCACCTGGATGCATTTCTTTAATAATGTTATTATTTGAATTATTGCCAATACTGATTAGATCTTCATATATCTTATAGTCTATGGATTTATCGCGCTCTTTTGACATTTTTCCCATTGTTGTGCCTAGCGATATTACAGCGCTTTTGATTTTAGATAAATCAACTTTACTATCGGCCAATGCCATATCTATTGTTTTTATAGCAAATTTTTCGACTCTGTCAAGGCTTTTGAAATTTATTCCATTTGCATCCGGAAGATATTCATCTTCTGTAAAGCTTGTGACTTCTCCTGCAATCTTTACTCTCAAATCTTTGCAAGAAAACTGAGTCAACTGTCCTGTGAATACTTTACCTTGTGATAAATTTCTCCAAAAAGTATCTTTCCCTACACTACCGGGAGCACATACTCCCATCCCAGTGACAACAACACGCTTCATTTACATCCTCCAACCTTAAAAAATGGCGAAAACATAAATCCTACCTCAAATTCACAAAAGCGATATCCCCTTAGGATATTAATAAATATTATACTTACTGTATTTAAATATGTCAAGTATAAAATATTAAAATACTAAAATGCAAATAAACATAATTCATAAAATATCAACATATTACACCTTGCTTCAAAATGGAATCTTTGCTACAATGGAAAAAAGAAAGGAGACTGTTTAATGTTTGATTTAAAAAATAAAATAGCTGTAGTGACGGGAGGCTCCAGAGGTATCGGAAAAGCAATATGCTTGAAAATGGCCCAAAGCGGCGCCGATATAGCTCTTATCTATACTTCTCATGATGAAAAAGCCCACCAGGTAGAAAAGGAAGTATCTAATCTAGGCAGAAAAGTTGCAGCTTTTAAATGTAATATTGCAAATGATTCAGAAGTGAAAAATTTGATGAATGAGATCATCAAAAAGTTCACCAAGATAGATATCCTGGTTAATAACGCCGGCATATGCGATGATAAACTAGCGTTCAATATGAGTTATGATTCTTTTGATAAAGTCATCCGCACTAATTTGGTTGGAACTTTCAACATGATTCATCACTCTTATCTCAATTTTGTGAAAAACAATAGCGGTAGAATAATAAATATATCCTCCATAGTAGGCCTAACGGGTAATGCAGGACAAGCAAATTATGCCGCTTCTAAGGCTGGAATTATCGGATTGACTAAGACTATAGCCAAAGAACTTGGGCGTAAAAATGTGACTTGCAATGTAATCGCACCAGGATTTATAGATACAGATATGACCACCAAAATAGAAAATAAGAATGATATATTAAAAAATATCTTATTAAATGAATTTGGAACACCCAATGATGTTGCCAATGCTGCAGTTTTTTTGGCGTCAGATGAAGCAAGATACATCACAGGGACAATCATAAAAGTAGATGGTGGATTGGTTTTATGAGACTTCTAAGTAAAAAATTCAAGCTGACACAGGCATATCTTGTCAGCTTATTTATTTTTATTTATATTAAGTTTCTCTTGTGGGATAAGTTTTGATGGGTACATAAATATATGATTGTAACTAGTTTTTTATTCTCTTAATGACTTTTAGTCTGGAGAAATCTTCGCGTTCTTTTTCGTCCAGAGCGTCGCTTATATACTTGATATTCTTTTGAAAATCTGGGATTACCACATTTTTTAAAGAATTTGCTCTTTTCTGCGTTTTGCTTATAGCATCAGCTAAGCGATATATACTGTTTTCTATTTCTGCCAAATTGGCATTTAATTTTTTTACTTCTAAAAAACATTTATAGGCTTGGTCCAGCATCGAATCAGAAGTATAAATACCAAAAGGGAAATCGTTTTCTTTATCTTCGTCAATGGACACAATGGGGATCTCTACACCCATGACGCTTCTGTAAGATAATTTTAAGCTATTATCTATTGGGACGGTCTTTGCAGCTTCTTTGCAGATCCCGAGTGTTATATTAGCTTTCTGCAAAGCCAGATAAGCCTTGCTATATGTCTGATCTATCTTTTTTTGAACTTCTGAAGCTTTCTTTATCAGAGCCATTAATTCTTTAATTAAAATATTTCGCTTTTTATCCATAAGCTCAAATCCGACTTTAGATAATTCAAAGGATTTCTTTAAAGCTATTAAGTTTCCTTTTGTCGGTACAATAGGGTTAGGCATTTTTTCACCTCAGTTCACTCAAGTATTCTCTTCTAGATTCTATTTCACTGTACACTACACTTCATCGGCAGGGTGATAGTATTTCTCCAATGTCTTTTGATCTACCCTATCCAGTTCTTCTTTTGGTAGCTTTGACAATAGCTGCCAGCCTAAATCTAGGCTCTGGTTTATAGTTCTATCCTCATTTTGTCTTTGGTTTAAAAATTTAGTCTCAAAAGCTTTCCCAAATTCCATGATCTTCTTATATCCCGGCGAAAGTTCGTCTTCTCCTATAACAGAAGCCAAAGACCTTGCTTCAATTACTTTAGCATAGCACGCAAAAAGCTGATTGGCCAAAGCTGAATGGTCTTCTCTGGTAAAGCCTTCTCCTATGCCATCTTTCATCAAGCGTGAGAGCGAAGGTAAAATAGCCACGGGGGGATAAATCCCGCTATTTTCAAGGAATCTGTCCAGTACTATTTGTCCTTCTGTGATATATCCTGTCAAGTCCGGCACCGGATGCGTAATATCGTCGTTTGGCATAGTTAAAATCGGTATCTGCGTGACGGACCCAGGCTTGCCTTTTACTACACCTGCTCTTTCATAAAGAGATGCTAAGTCAGAATAAAGATACCCCGGGTAGCCCTTTCTGCCTGGGATCTCGCCTTTAGAGGAGCTAAATTCCCTCAAGGCTTCAGAGTACGATGTCATGTCAGTCATGATCACCAAGATATGCATACCTAAATCAAAAGCCAGATATTCAGCTGTAGTCAGGGCACATCTGGGCGTCAGTATCCTCTCTATGACGGGATCATTTGAAAGATTCAGAAACATCACTACTCTCCCCAGAGCTCCCGCTTCTTCAAAACTTCTTTTAAAGTAATCCGCTACGTCGTTTTTTACACCCATTGCTGCAAAAACAATTGCAAAATTACTGTTTTCATCTTCTGAAAGCTTTGCCTGCTTTGCTATTTGTACAGCCAGTTCGTTATGCTTCATCCCAGAACCAGAAAATATCGGCAATTTTTGTCCTCTAATCAAAGTCGTAAGGACGTCTATAGATGATATGCCGGTGTTTATATAGTTCCTGGGATATTCGCGGGAGACCGGATTAATCGGCGTCCCGTTTATATTTACTTTTTTCTCTGGGAAGATATCCCCTAAGCCATCAATCGGTCTGCCCGACCCATCGAAAACTCTACCCAAGATCTCCGGAGATAGCAACATCTCCATTGGGTGACCTTTTAGTCTTGTTTTTGTATTTTCAAGTGATATATTTTTAGTTCCTTCAAAAACCTGCACAACTATCCTTTTGCCTTCGATCTGTACTATCCTGCCCTGCCTAACTTCTCCACTTTCCAGACGGATATTCACTACTTCTTCATATGAAGCATTGTCTACGTTATCGATCACAACCAGAGACCCGTTGATTTCTTTTACTCCTATATAATCAATAAGCATTTTCCTTTTATCCACTCTCCTTATTATTAGTTTCGCATCTAGTATTTAGCTAAATTGGTAAAATGGAGTTTCTACCTCTTCAATGCGATTTTAAAATAGCTTCAAAAGCAACGTTTATTTCCTTGATATAAGACTCAAACATATCCAGTCTATCGTTTGGGATTTCGTACTTCATCTTTATCAATTTATCAAACAAGCCTGTCTCTATGACACGTGCGATAGGTATGGAGGCGCTTATGAGTTGTTTTGTTTTTTTGTATAAATACAAAATTGTCTTCATCATCATCTTTTGCTTTTCTAGAGGAACGTAAGTATCGTCTTTATGGAAGGCATTCTGCTGCAAAAAGCCTACCCGGATCACTCTTGCGATCTCTATGACTAACTTTTGATCATCCGGCAAAACATCTGATCCTATAAGTTTTACGATTTCCATTAGTTTATTTTCTTCTTGCAAAATCGCACTGATTTTTCTCCTTCTTTTGATAAATCCATCTCCCACGTGATCATAAAACCACGGGTCAAGATCAGAAAAATACTCACTATAGCTTTGCATCCAGTTTATCGCAGGATAATGTCTTTCGTACGCCAGGGATTTATCTAAAGCCCAAAAGCACCGAGTAAATCTTTTGGTATTTTGAGTGACCGGTTCAGAAAAATCTGACCCTTGCGGCGACACAGCACCAATAATTGTAACTGATCCGGTTTCTCCCGATAAAGTCTCTACTATACCTGCCCTTTCGTAAAATTCCGATAACCTTGACGGCAAGTACGCCGGAAACCCTTCTTCTGCCGGCATTTCCTCCAGTCTTCCGGAAATCTCCCGCAGAGCTTCCGCCCAGCGCGAGGTAGAATCAGCCATAATAGCTACATTATAGCCCATATCCCTGTAGTATTCCGCCAAGGTTATCCCTGTATATATGGACGCCTCTCTGGCGGCTACTGGCATATTCGAGGTATTAGCGATCAGAACAGTCCGCTCTGTCATTTTCTTATTCGTCTTAGGGTCTATTAATTCAGAAAATTCACTCAGGACTTGGCTCATTTCATTGCCACGCTCACCACAGCCTACATAGACTATTATATCTGCATCGCACCACTTTGCTAGTTGGTGCTGAGTCATCGTCTTGCCGGTACCAAAACCACCCGGTACCGCTGCCGCCCCTCCTTTAGCTATAGGGAAGAGTGTATCGATAACTCTTTGCCCTGTGAGCAACGGTATATTGGTAGGTAACCTTTTTTTTATAGGTCTAGGTGTCTTGATCGGCCATCTTTGGCACAATGTTAAATTATGTTCTATGCCTTCATTATCCTTTAGGACTACAATGGTATCATTTGCCCGATATTGACCGCTTTCTGCTGCTTTTATTACTTCCCCTTCAGAGATATTTAGCGGCACCATGCATTTGTGGCAGATCACGCTGGTTTCATTGCAATGCGCATAAATTTGCCCTGACGTGAGTTTATCTCCGGGCTTGACGTCTATTTTTACATCCCAAATTTTGCTCTCATCCAATGCTTTTACACTAGAGCCGGATTGGATAAAGTTCCCCCACTTTTCTTCTATAGCTTTTAGTGGTCGTTGTATCCCATCAAATATATTATCAAGGATCCCCGGACCCAAAGTTACCGTCATTGGCTGACCGGTACCCATCACAGGTTCCAGGGGTTTTAAGCCGGTTGTATCTTCATAAACTTGTATAGTTGTGATTTTGTCATTTATACCGATAACTTCTCCGATTAGTCTTTCTTGACCTACATAAACCATCTCCAACATTGAAAATGATCTGGTATCTTTTACAGTTACAACCGGTCCGTTTATTCCATAGATGACATTTTGTTTCTCCATAAAACACACTCCACAAAAAAGGTCCCATTATATTTTTTGATAATCATGTAATTATACAATTCGCCCTCATACTATGCTCAGTTTTGAGTTTTCTGCAAACCATTCCCGCTCATTTTCAAGCTTTGCGTCTAGACTTTCATCTACATTTAGCCCTAAGGATAAGCTACTTCCGATGATTCCGCCGATTTTTATCTTATTACTTTCCAATATCTCGCAATTACTTGAGAATGCTTGTTTTAATTTTTCTTCAAACTTCATGTCATTTTTCCTGACAAACAACTTTACGTCAGGAGCATTCCTTAGTACTTTAAATATATTTTTCACGCATTTTAGCAAAAAGGTTAAGTATTCATCGGTTTCTTCGAATTTTTTCAATTTAGCTTCAGCTTCTTTGAAGATATTTTTTGTGATTTCGCGTCTTTTTTCTAATAATTTTCTCTTGTTTTCTGTTTCTACTCTAGAGACCTGGATATCGATCTTCTTCTTCATTGTAGCCATTTCACGTTGTATAAGGTGATAAGAATCTCTTAAGACTTCTGCTTCTGCTTTCTGCAATTCTTTTATTTTAAATTCGTTAGCTTTTAATTTTATCTCTTTTTGCTGTTCTTTTGCATACTTGTCTATTGCTTTCAAAAAGTTACTGGTCTTGTCATTTAGAGCCATGCTTAAAAATCCCCTCCTGCGATAAATACCTATGCGCTATATGCTCACACCTATAGCGTCTTTTATATATTTTGCTATCGAATTTTTTAAATTACTATTTCCGTACCTATCCGGTACTTCTACTATCAAGGGTTTCGCTATTTTTAGCTTAGTTTCATATATATACGATCGGCACAGATCCACAAGCTTATTCGTAACCAAAATAACTCCGATCTCTTCATCTTGGATCGCTTTATCTATAGCTCCTTTGAGCTCCTCCAAAGTTGCTACTATCTCACCGGGTATCCCCGCAAGGCGCATCCCCACTAGGGTATCTGTGTTGTCGCTGATTAAATGGAACCGCACTTTTATTCCCCCTCTTATCTTATTAGATCAGTCAGTTTACGAAATTGCACCGTAGATAAAGATGGAAACCAAGAACCCGAAAACAGATACTCCTTCTGCCAGTGCTACGATTATTAAATATTTACTAAATAGCTTAGGATCCTCAGAAGTAGCACCTATAGCAGCTGAAGCTGCCGAAGAAACCGCCAGACCCGTTCCTAAGCACGTCAGGCCTATGGCTAAGCCCATAGCTAAATATCCCCAGCCTTTACTGGATGTATCCTGTGTTTGAACAGTCTGTTGTTCTGTTGTTACTTTCGCGTTATTTGATTCCGCCCCTTGTGCACTTACATATACCGTAGAAAGTGAGCAAAAAGCTAGAATAAAAAAGAACGAGGCAATCTGCCCTAATATTAGCTTTTTTACGTTTTTTCCTTTTTTAAAAAATCTGCAAGTAAGAAATATAGATCCACCCATCAAAATCATAAAAATGCTTACAAATATCAACCCTATCATTGAATTATCCTCCGTTTACATTAAAATTAACTCTATTATAACACATAAATCAATACAACAAAAAATATTTATTAAATACCTTGCATTACCCGGTATTGCCCAAAGATTTACAGGGAAGTTGCACAGGGGCAAAAGCTTTTCCGTTTCCTTCAAAAAATCTGCTAAACATCTCATAAAATTCCAAACGAAGAACCTGTATACCTACCAAAAGCCCTTCCAGCCCTATTACAAATGCATTTCCAAATATCACAACTGCAATATTGCCCGGAGCCGGAACCATCCCAGCTATTATAAAAACGCCCATCATAAATCCAGCGTGAGATAAAACATACGCACCTACCCTTAAGAAAGAAATCGTATTTAGGATGAATTCCAATAATACAACGTAGATTTCAAAAAAACTCTGCGAAATATATTCTCCCCAAGACGCCGGTTGCCAATTTTTTTTGCCCAAAAGCAAATCTGACAATGGCTTTTTTAAAAATATTAAAAATATCGGGACAACTAACAAAAAGATTATATAGCCAGGTGATAAAATTTTTATATTTAAAAACATTTGTCCCACTAAAGCTACAACAAGAGAAATATAAAAAATAAGACCGCATATGCCATTTTGGCTAAATAAAAGGTTCTCAATATCGTGTAATTTTATTGACAAAAAGATCTTCATAAGTATCGCCGCTATGATCAAAATAATGCCAAGCAAAATAGCCGCCGCTATCACCTTCATGATAGTATTGGAAGCCATAACTTCTATCGGTTTTTCATCTAACCCAAAGGCGCTTTTATAAAAAGGGTCTAAAACGTGCTCATAACCAAAAACGGAACCGTATATTGCTCCAAAGAAGGCTCCGGATAAGCCACAACGCACCATAATGGGACCTAGTGCAAATTTTTTTAGCTTCCACATAAAAGCCCCCACTAATGCTAAAATCAGACCGTGACCTATATCTCCAAACATTATGCCGTACATCAAAGTGTACGTTATAGCTACAAAGCAAGTAGGGTCTATTTCGTTATAATTGGGTAGACCATACATTTTCACAAAAGTCTCAAACGGACGTGAAAACCAATTATTCTTTAATTTTACAGGAGGTTTATGTTTTTCCTCAGACTCCACTCGATCTATGGAGTACTCTATCCCGTCTAAGCCATCTAGCAGTTGGGAAAATTCTGCCTCGTTTTCTTCTGGGATCCAGCCTACCAATATGAAGTTGTTGTGATATTTAGATGCAAATTTTTTAATATTTGCATAGGTGTTCAGTTCCTCAAGCTTAGTATAAAACCTCATGCATTGATCTTTTTGTATTTCCCAAAAAGATTGTATTTTGGCATTTATCTTCTCCAAGTTTTCTTTTTCGTCATTTATTTTACTCTCTATTAGCGCTATCTTCTCTTCTACGGTGCCATCTTTTTCATCTATGCGGATACGCTCGAAATAGAGTCTAGCGAAGATCCTATCTATCTCTGCCTTAAACTCTAACGGAGCAAAATAAACGCCCCAGTAAAATTTTTCGTCATGAGTACAAGGGAAAAACAAAACATATGGGTTGCTTTCAACTTCGCTCTTTTTCATCAATTTATCGTAACTTTCCTTTGGCAATTTGCCAAACCGCGCCTTTATATAGGTGCAGTTGGATACCTCGGATAAATTAATATCTAGACCAGCAAAAGGCTTTATCTGCGCCAAAGACTTGCCGTATGCTTCTATGGCAGTTACTGCTTCTTGTTTTTTCTTCAAGAGTTTCTCTATCTTTATATATAAGTAGTCAACGTAATCTTTAACTTCATTAATGGAAGCTTCGAAATCATCTATATTGACGTACTCCAATTTTTTATCTATGGCAGAAACGATATTTTGCATTTTTTTCAAAGGAGCTAGCATTTCATCTTTATCTTTGAAAGGGCTAAAATTCTTTGTTTTAGAAAAAAAATTCAAAGCATTCTCTGGGTGAAAAAACTGCGATTTACCGCATAACCTTACCACGTCGTCAAGTGCCGAATCGACTCCAATAATACTTGCGATCTTGATTTTAGAAACAGCCAATTTGGATCTTACCCCCTTTATTTTTATCTTTAAGTTGCTACAGTTTAGATGGGAAATTATTTAAAACCAGAAGATTTTCAATCTCTCCTCTAGAGACTTTGTACCTAATACCCTCTATGATATTAATTATATTTTCGAGCTCTATTTGAGATAAAAACATATAAGATAAAAAAATCATAGACGCATCATTAGAAGAATAAATAGCATGTCTATACTTATTATAAATAGCCTTTTTCGGTAGTTGATCCAGGTAGTTGTACTTTATTTTAAACATTTTTTTCCCCTGAGGTAGCCTCTTCATTATGTCAAAAATATCATCTTCACTTATGGCTTTTTTCATTTCTTCGATATTTTCTTTCCTCAGCGTCCCATTATCCAGGATCGCAAAATCACTATAATTTTTCATCCGATGCATCCTAATTATCCTGACAAAATTACTGTAATCTATAAATGATAAAAATATACTTTTTATATTTTCTCTGGTTCATTTATTTTTTATCTTTTTTATAGAGTCAAAAAAATTTTTATAAAGGTAATTATATAATATTTGTTCCGCTTTAGATAGATTTATCCCTTCACCTGAAGATTTAGGCTTTAAATTTAAAAGTAATCTATAGTAAACAGTATAATACAAAAAATCATAAAAGTCTTCATAATTATTTATATTTAAAAGCATATCCAATTTCAGCTTTGTATGCATCTTAAAGAAATCCGGCAGATCGTAATATATATATTCTTTCTTCATTGATAAAAGATTCATTAAAATGTGTATTATCAACTCAACTTCTGACTTTATTATGATGTATCGAGCAAATATTTCCCTTGTTGTAAATTCATAATTCCCTATTATAGCTAAGTCATTTAAAATTTTATTCTTAATCAAAAATTCCAGCTCATGCCTTCGGATATTAATCTCATCTATATTTTTTAGTTCTCTATTATAAGCGGTATCATTCTTTAAGTAGCAAGCAACTTCTGAGACAGTCTTGCAATTTAGCAAACTGTAGTAATCTTCTTTTTTTATCCTTTTCCCATACATAGCCAAAACTTTTGCTGAAATAACATTTGAGGAGAATTTTGCAAGCATTTCTTCACTCTCCTATCACATGTGTTACTATAGCATTTACCCAAATATCTTTATTTTTCATATATTGCTTTTCTAGTCGAGCCAAAACCTTTTTCCCAAATTCATTTATATCATCTATCTTCTCGTCCGCAATTTTCTGCTCTTGCACCCTGTTGCTTTCGATCCTTGTCCTCGCTCGCATTAGGTATTCTGAGCGGATATTGTTTTTTAAGGCTTTAATCTCTTGCTCTAGAGTTAACTTTTCCTTCTGCACTATCTTTGTCACTTCTTGCGCAGTTTTGTCCATTTCCATAATTCGCTCGATCATATCTTTCATAAAAGCACCTCTTAAAAATCATAGTATTATGTGGATACAATCAAAATATTTATATACTAGTACATTATGCAGCATATATTTCACATTGTCAATATACATTTAACACTGCAACGCATTAATAAAAAATATCCCAAAAGTCTGGGCACTTTTTATAATAATTAGTAGCAAGAAACTACAATTAGCCTACTAACTTTTACAGACTGCCTTGCACATTTATTTTATACTTAAACTTTGGAAGTATTCTGCTACTTCAAGCCTACATAGATTTTTGTATCACAAGGTCTTAGTTACTCTTTAAAGCACCGTGGACTTCAGCTAAACCAACCATCTGTAGGACAAATATAATTTAGCTGATCTACTACGTCGCTATTTTTCACATAAATCCTGGGAACTCTTTTGCTAAGTAAGCACAGAAGTTCATAGTTTATAGTCCCGGCGATTTTGGCCAAATCATCAATACTAATATACTCGCTGCCAGATCGGCCAAACACAACCACTTCACTATTTTCGGATATATCTTTAATATCTGTTACATCCAACATCAACTGGTCCATGCATATTTTCCCTATGATTCTAGCTTTTTGCCCATTTATTAACATATAAGCTTTCCCTGCAAATGCTCCAATATACCCGTCTGCATATCCTATAGGGACTGTTGCGATTTTCGTTGTTTTCTCGGTAGTATAGGTGCAGCCATAACTGACTTTTGTTCCGGCAGCTACTTCTTTTATTTGCGAGATTACAGATTTTAGCTCCATAGCCGGTGTCAAGTTTAGATCTTTTACCTTATAGTCCGATGGGTATAATCCATATAGGATAAGCCCTGCCCTGACCATATCTAAGTTCATATTTTCGTAATTTAAAATAGCTGCACTATTGCTGCAATGTTTAATTGGAATATGTACATTGCGCTGCTCAAGCTCTTCTATGAGAAATCTAAATTTTTCATATTGATTGAGGGTCTGCTGCACTCCAAACCCAGGTTCGTCAGCTATAGCAAAATGAGTAAAAATCCCTTCTAAATTTAAATTGGGTAAATTTGATATATATTGAATTTCATCTATTGAATTTAAATCGCGGTCTTTATCTTGAAAAATAAATCCCAATCTGCTCATTCCGGTATCCACTTTGATATGTATATTTATAGTGACATGCCTGCTGACTGCTTCTTTAGACAATTCTTCGGCATATTTCTTTGAAAATACCGTTTGAGTAACATTACGCCTATTGAGCTCCAGGGCTAATTTAGGTGGCGTAAATCCTAAAATTAATATCGGCTTCAAGATCTTATCATCTCTTAATTGAATAGCTTCTTCCAGATTGGAAACGGCAAACCACTCCGCTCCAAGCCTTTCATATTCGTGAGCTAGCACCTCAGCGCCATGACCATACGCGTCTGCCTTTAAGACACACATGATTTTTGTTCCTTTTTTTAGCGCACTTTTAACTTGTAAAAAATTATTTTCTATAGCATCTAGATTGATTTGTGCCCAAGTACGTTTAAAAAAATCATTCATAAAAATTTGTCCTCCCTCGATACGCTAATGTTTTATTATATTCTTATGCGCCTATTTTGTCAAATGAATTACAGGTTTTACGTTTTGTCTTTTCATATTACATATGATATACTAAGATAATAATAAATATGGATTTTTATATTATTTAAAAATTAAGGAGAGGGTATGCCTATGTATACGCCCAAAATAAGCTTGATTATACCGGTTTATAATACAGAAAATTTTTTAGAAAAGGCTTTAGCTTCCGTGAAAAAGCAAACTTTCAAAGATTTTGAAACTATTATAGTCAACGATGGCTCAACGGATAAAAGTTCATCTATTATAGAAAACTTCGCAAACTCACACGAAAACGTGGTGATAATTAATCAGGAGAACAAAGGCCTGAGCGAAGCAAGAAACACTGGTATAAAAAAAGCTAGAGGAGAATATATCGCATTTTTAGATAGCGACGATTTTTTATCCCCTCTTTTTTTAAGTAAACTCTATAAACTAGCTACTAAAAATAATGCAGATATTGCATGCTGCAACTATAACTTATATTACGATAATTCCGGATTTAATATCTACATGCCGTTTACTTCTAAGACGAAGGTTTACTCTAAAAAGCAAGCTATCGGAAAATTAATCTCTGATATAACTTTGCACCACTATGCTTGGAATAAATTATATAAGAGAAGTCTATTCGTAGAAAACGGCATATGGTTTCCATCTATGTACTACGAAGACGTTGCAACTACTCATAGGTTATTTTGGCGCGCCAATAAAGTAGCTGTCACTTCAAAGTCGTTATACTATTATAGGCGCCACTCAAGTAGTATGATTGCTTCTATGACCGATAAAAAGATAAATGATTTTATTAAATCGCTAGGCATTATCAGGCATTTTCTAGAAGACAAAGGTGTATATAAATACTATAAAAAAAGGTTTGTTTTATATGCCTACAGGATAAAAATCCAGGTTTTCTATTGTATCTTCCGCGAACATTTAGCAAAATCGAATTTTAAAGGCTTTTTATTAAATTTAAAAAGGTCTAACTGTTCAATTAATATGTTCAAAAGCAGTCATTATAGAGGCGTTGGCGACAATATTATTTTACCGTCATATGTCAAGATTCCTTTTCCGGTTTGCCAATTGCAAGAGAATTCTCAAAACATGTAATTTAAAAATAATCTAAAATGCACTCTAATTCAACCTTTTACGCTATAAACCAGCAAAAATAAAGGCGCATGGCTTTTGCATGTACCTTTATTTTTATGGTGTTTATTAAAGATGAGTCGCCTTTACAACTAGCTTTCGTATATCTTATAAAATTTACTCTTCGTTGTATTCTTCTAATACAAACGCCTCAAACACATCGCCGTTTTTTATATCATTGAACTTTTGCAAGCCTATTCCGCATTCGTATCCCTGCAGAACTTCCTTCACGTCATCTTTGAACCTTTTTAAAGATGCTATTTCGTCTTCGACGATAACTATACCTTCTCTGACTACTCGTATATTGGCGTTCCTAGAGATTTTGCCGTCCACTACATAGCAACCCGCTATTGTCCCTACATTTGAGATTTTGTAAATTTGCCTGCACTCTGCCCTGCCCAATTGCACTTCTCTTACTTTAGGCGCTAGCATACCTTTCATCGCTGCCGTTATCTCATCTATGCAATTATATATCACTCTATATAGGCGGATATCTACACCGCTAATCTTAGCATTTTCTTCTGCCTGTACTTCCGGGCGTACATTAAACCCAACTATAATCGCATTGGAAGCATTTGCAAGCATAACGTCAGATTCATTGATAGCACCCACCGCACCGTGGATCACCCTAACTCTGACCTCAGAGTTACTGATTTTCTCAAGCGATTGCTTTACAGCTTCTACAGAACCTTGCACGTCTGCTTTCACAATTATCCTTAATTCTTTCACATCGCCTTGCTGCATTTGGTCAAACAGGTTATCTAAAGTTACCTTTGTTTGCGAATTAAACAGCTCTTCTTTTATCTTATCTCGCCTTTGCTCCACTAGCTCCCTAGCTAACCTCTCATCAGATACACAGTTGAATTTATCTCCACCTAGTGGGACACTATCAAGACCTGTTATCTCTACCGGTACAGATGGACCTGCGGCTTTTACCCTCCTGCCAACATCGTTCGTCATAGCGCGGACCTTACCAACTGCGGTACCCGCTACTACTATATCTCCTGTATGCAACGTACCGTTTTGCACTAAGACCGTTGCTACCGGACCTTTGCCTTTATCCAGCTTTGCTTCTATGACTGTTCCTCTTGCGGCTCTCTCTTTATTTGCTTTTAATTCTTTCATTTCTGCTACGAGGTTTATCATCTCTAGTAGATCATCAATGCCTTCTTTTTTCTTAGCAGAAACTAAGATACACGGGACATCTCCACCCCATTCCTCTGGCACTAAGCCGTGCTCCGTGAGTTGCTGCTTGATATTGTCTGGGTTTGCTCCCGGCTTATCTATTTTATTTATAGCTACGATAATGGAAACTTCTGCGGCTTTCGCATGATTGATAGCCTCTATCGTCTGTGGCATAATGCCATCATCTGCTGCTACTACTAAGATAGCGATATCCGTCACCTGTGCTCCTCTAGCTCGCATAGTAGTGAAAGCTTCGTGCCCCGGTGTATCCAGGAAAGTTATTTCTTTTCCGTTTAGGCTTACCCTGTATGCCCCTATGTGCTGAGTTATCCCGCCTGCTTCTGTAGAAGTCACATTTTCTTGCCTTATCGCATCCAAAAGGGAAGTCTTGCCGTGGTCTACATGCCCCATAACTACCACTACCGGCGCTCTAGGGCTCAAATTTTCATCTGCATCTTCACTATCATCTATGATCATCTCTTCTATAGTGACTACCACTTCTTTTTCTACTTTAGCGTGGAATTCCATCGCAACTAAACTAGCTGTATCGAAGTCTATCACATCGTTGATAGATGCCATTGTCCCCAGCACCATCAATTTTTTGATAACTTCAGAAGCTGTTGCCTTAAGCTTTAGGGCTAAGTCTCCTACGGTAATCTCCTCAGGGACGGAGATGGTGATAGGTTTATTTTTTCTTTCTAACGCTATTCTTTTTAATCTTTCTGCTTCTGTTTCTTTGCGCGAGTTCCTAAGGTTTACTCTTTTCTGGGAGCGCTGGGTTATTTTCTGCTTATGGATAGTATTATCGATTCTCATTTTTTCAGAAGCTAATCGGTCATACTTCTCGTTATATTTTTCAATATCAACATGCGCAGAGCGTGTATCTACGATGCGTCCTGCGGGCTTTTGGACACGAGGGGGATTCTGTTGGGTATCTTTCGGCTTTATATTTGTGTGCGTTTCTCTTTTTATGTGTTGATTACTTTCATTATGTTTAGATAGTGTCTGCTCTTTGAGGTTTAACGCTTGAGACTTAAAGTTTCTGCCTTTGAGCTTTATTGCATCCGCGATTCTTTTATGGATCGGTACCGAAGAATGCTCTTTGCCCACATCAGTTTTGCGGAATGGCTTTTGCTTTTGTTCTTGGTTTATTGGTTCTACCTTTTCTGCAGTTATTTTTTCTTTTCCTCTTGAGGTTACAGTCACATATTCGGTATTGCTTCCTGTGTTCTCTTCTTTTGGAAATTCTTTCTTTATAGATTTTTTACTTTCTTTTTTAGCTATTTGGGGCGCATCCAGGCTCTCTGCCGGCGCAGCTGCCTGCTCGGGCTCTGATTTTGCAGGCTTTTTAGGCTTTAGGTCCATCTGAGAAAAGTACTCATCAAAATTCTCTACCTGATTACGCTGCGTATAGTACTCAAAGATGATATTTAGCTCTTCTTCAGATAGAGCCGTCATGTGTTTTTTTTCTACACCTGTATATTCTTTCACCAAATTAATTATATCTTTGCTAGTAGTCCCAAGGTCTTTAGCTACCTCGTGCACCCTATATTTCACCATCATAAACTGCATCCTCCTTGCATTTTTACATATAGTTTTTCTACCTTTCTTGCTAGAGATTTATCATTGATAGAAATTATCCCAACTGACTTCTTAAATATTATATAAAAGTCTTCCATTTTTAAGTCTACAACCATACCCTTAATATCTGAGTGTTCGGATTCATCTTGAAACTTTCTTAAGCTTCTCTCAGATAAATCCTTTGTATACAATACCAAACAAGATTTATTTTTCTTTACAGCTTTCAAACAAGCATCATATCCTAGCGAGATTTTTCCGGATTTTTTGCAGATCCCTACAAAGTTTATAAATTCATTCATGCTTCAAGATCTCTTCTTTTATCTGATCATATACCGTATTATTGTATGGCACACGCAGCTTTCGTTCGATCCTTTTGCCTTTTCTCAGCCTCTTTAAGCATTCATGCTTTCTGCATACATATACTCCCCTACCCTGCATCTTACCCTTTAGGTCGATTAAAGCTGCTCTGCTGCCTTCTTTAGTATACATCCGCACCACCCTGATCAGATCTTTCTTTTCTCTTTTTTGGTTACAACCCGCACATGTACGCTTTGGGATATGCTTTGCTTTTGTCATTTCTCTTGCGTCCTTTTTATATTTTTATGAATATGATTTTTTACTCATCCATATTTTCTATATTTTGAGCACTCTTGGGCTTTATATCAATTTTCCAGCCTGTCAATTTAGCTGCTAGCCTAGCGTTTTGGCCTCTGTTGCCTATAGCTAAAGATAACTGATCGTCCGGGACTATCACTCTGCAGGATTTATCACCTTCCGATACAATATCTACTGCCAAGATATCCGCTGGTGCCAAAGCCGCCGTTATATATTGAGCTATATCTTCATTGTATTCGATTATATCTATCTTTTCTCCTCCCAGTTCCCTCACTATTGCAGCCACTCTGGCACCTCTTGCCCCTATGCAAGCGCCTATGGCATCAACATTTTTATCATGACTTAGCACCGCAATTTTGGTCCTGGATCCGGGCTCTCTGGCCACTTGCTTTATTTCTATGACGCCATTTGCAATCTCCGGAACCTCCCTTTCAAACATTCTTTCTACAATTTCCGGTTGCGTTCTGGACAAAACTACCTTAGGACCTCGCTCAGTTTCTTTTACATCTACGATATAGACCTTAACCATGTCTCCTTCTTTAAACCTATCATTAGCTAAAAATTCACTCCTAGGCAAATAAGACTCCGATTTGCCTATCCGTACGGAAGCTGCCCCTGTTTTAGGATCTATTTTTTCTATTACCGCACTGGTTAGGGTTCCTTTGCGCGATTCAAATTCTTGCAGCATTACGCTTTTTTCTCCATCCCTGATCCCTTGCCTGATTATATTCCTTGCAGTCTGAGCGGCAATCCTCCCGAATTCCTTGGTGTTTAATTTAACGCCAACTTTCTCGCCTATTCCTACATTTGCATGTATTTTGCGCGCTTCCTGCAGTGAAATTTCATTACCCGGGTCTTCTACATCCTCTACCACTGTTTTCTGCAGATATGCTTCAAACTTATTTTTATTTGCATTTACTTTTATAACTACATCTTCATTACCATTATAACTATTTTTGCAAGCCGTGACTATAGCTTTTTTGATTTTATCAAACATAAAGTCACTTGAAATTCCTCTTTCTTTTTCCAATATTTTTAATGCTTCAAAAAGTTCTTTGCTATTCATTTTGACAAAAATCCCTCCGGTTTCTTATTTTAAGTAATTTAAATACTACAAACAAAAGAGCGGGCCGTTCCCACTCTTATGCGAAGTAAAGATTCCTTAAATTACATCAACTTCTATTATTTTACCATATTTTATTATTGATAGCAAGCTTTAATTTTGCGGGAAAATAAATTCTCCAAAACCCTGAGTTTGCCAGTTGAGCATATAACATCGAGATTTTCTTAAAAAATCAGGATTCCCACGGCTCTATTTTTATATTTTAGAGACTCTCTTTTTAAACTTTAAAGTTAAAATGAGTCTATTTTATTTTTGTGCGTTCTATTTCTATTTTAGTATA
Organism: Clostridia bacterium; assembly: GCA_017480265.1. Taxonomy (GTDB): domain Bacteria; phylum Bacillota; class Clostridia; order Oscillospirales; family Acutalibacteraceae; genus UMGS1224. The sequence continues at coordinate 3,700 of JAFVAZ010000023.1, read as the reverse complement.
TCAGAACACCATTGACTTTACAATTTAATATGGTACAATAGAATAAGTTAGATTAGGTTAACTCTTGTATTTCGTTTTAGGAGTGAAAAAATGACCCTGAATAATTTAAAGCCTGGGCAAAAGTGTAAAGTCTTGAAGCTTCACGGAAAAGGGAAGCTAAAATATAGAATAGTGGATATGGGCATTATCCCGGGAACAGAAGTGTTGCTTAAGAGAATGGCTCCTTTTGGAGACCCTATGCAAATAAGTTTGCGAGGATATGAGCTTAGTATACGAAAATCAGATGCCAAGAATATTGAAATCACTGATATTGAAAGGAAACCAGATGATGCAAAAAGATGTTGCGGCGCTTAATAAAACTCTGGGCGCTATAAAAAAGAAGTATCTTAATTTCGCGCTGATTGGCAACCCCAATAGTGGCAAAACTACATTGTTTAATCAATTAACTGGGAAGCATCAATATGTAGGTAACTGGCCCGGGGTCACTGTGGAGAAAAAAGAAGGATTGTTGGTATTTAAAAATACGCAAATAAATATAATCGATCTCCCCGGTATATATTCTTTATCTCCATATTCTTCCGAAGAGATCGTAACAAGAAATTGCCTGCTCTATGAAGATATAGACCTCATTATAAATATTATAGATTCGACAAATATAGAGCGCAATTTATACTTAACAACGCAACTCATAGAGCTGGGTAAACCCATCGTAGTTATCTTGAATATGACAGATTTGCTGCATAAAAAAGGCGATAAGATAGACTACGCTCTCTTGAAAAAGCTACTAGGCGTCCCTATTTTTCCACTATCTGCAAATAAGCACGATAAAATTGAGCCGATGTTGGATCTAACCATACAGAGTTTAAATAGAAAAAGTAACGCCAATATACATAACCTTTACCCCAAAGAGATCAATATAGTCCTTAATAATATAGAGGATATAATCAGGAACAAAGCAAATCGGTCAAATGTATCTTTACGGTGGCTAGCGGTAAAACTATTCTGCGAAGATGAGCTAATTTTAAAGCAACTTCATCTAACAGATGACGAGGTAAGCAAGATAAATTACTATAGAAATAGTATCAGCCCCATCAAAAACGTAGATAGGCAGATGGTTGTGGCAGAGTGCAGATATAATTACATATGCAAAATATGTTCGCAGACGGTCCAGAAGCACTTATCAAATGAGCAAATGACGCTGACTGACAAAATAGATAAGATAGTAACTAATAAATTTTTGGCTGTGCCTGTGTTTCTTGCCTTGATGCTTTTAATATTTTACATTACTTTTGGTCCTATAGGGAACTTCTTTAAAGACTGTGCGGAGTATTTTATAGAACATATACTGGCAAAATCAGTCGAAAATCTCCTAGCTATACTGGGGGCATCATATTGGGCAAAAAGCTTGGTCGTAGATGGCATCATAAAAGGAGTCGGGGCGGTTATTTCGTTTTTTCCTCAAATTACGATTTTATTTACGCTACTATCTATCTTAGAAGATAGCGGATATATGGCACGGGCTGCCTTTATCATGGATAAATTGCTCAGGAAAATCGGCCTTTCTGGCAAAGCGTTTGTGCCGCTTTTGATGGGATTTGGCTGTTCTGTCCCGGCTATATTGGGGACGAGGATCCTGGAAAGTGAGAAAGATAAAAAACTAACCATACTGATGATTCCATTTATGTCCTGCAGCGCTAAGATGCCCGTATATTCTATGTTTGTATCTGCATTTTTCCCTCATAATCAAGTTTTTATCATATCTTCAATTTATATTTTAGGGATTATCGTAGCCATATTCACCGCGTTTTTATTCAAAAATACGATATTAAAAGGGCAAGAGGCTCCGTTTATCATGGAGCTGCCAGAATATAAGTTCCCTACTTTCAGGAATTTATCTTTACATGTTTGGGAGAGGCTAAAGGATTTTTTGATCAAAGCCGGAACAGTACTAGTCTGCGCCACGGTTATCATATGGTTTTTGCAATCATTTGATTTTTCCTTGCATATGGTCAAAAATCAAAACGAAAGTATCTTAGCATGGTTTGGGATGAAGCTTGCGCCTCTGTTTACTCTGTGCGGATTTAACGATTGGAAAGCGTGTGTTTCGCTATTATCTGGACTTATCGCTAAGGAGTCTGTTGTAAGTACAAGTGCTGTTTTGTATAATACTGCGGCAGAGCTAAGTTTATCTGAGAATTTGCAGTTGCATTTTTCGGCTATTTCAGCTTTTGCTTTTATGGTGTTTATACTGCTTTATACGCCTTGCATCGCGGCTTTATCTGCTATAAGGAAAGAAATGAAAAGCCCCCTTTGGACTAGTATCGCCATAGTATATCAGCTGGTGGCTGCTTGGTTCTGTAGCGCTTTTGTGTTTCAATTCTGCACGTTGTTTTTTAATCTTTTGGGGGTGAGAATCCTATGACGCCGATAGATTTGTTTATTATTGCATTTATTGTAGTTTTTTTCTCGTATTTGATTCTGCGGAAATTATTAAAAAAAAGTAAGCAGCCTTCCCCACAATGTAATCATCTGTGTAGGTACTGTTCTGCTGCTTGCTGTAAGAAGAATCTTGGGGACAGGATAAAATAAGCGATATAAAAATAATCCATAAGGAAGAGGTTAAAAATGAAGAAATTATCCGGATCGCTAGAAGATTACCTAGAGTCAATATATATCCTGAAAAATAAAAATGGAGAGATCAGGCTTACCGATATAGCAATAAATCTAAACCGCTCTAAACCCAGCGTAAACAAAGCTGTGGCTCAGCTTAAGATCGGAGGATATTTAAATCAAGAAAAATACGGGCAAATCACCCTAACCAATATAGGCAAAAAAACAGCAAAAGATATATACTTCCGGCATGAGACCTTAGTTAACTTCTTACACAATACTTTAAAAGTAGACTATGAGGTAGCTAAAACCGATGCATGTAAGATGGAGCATGTTATCAGTAGGCAGACGCTCGATAAACTTTTGAAATATATGCAAAAACATGAGGAACCCGAAGCATGAGGATATCAAATGAGTTTTATAAATTGAATGCTATAGAATTGGCGCCTAAATTACTGGGAAAGCTTCTGTGTAGGAATATCAATGGGAAAATAATCAAAGCTAGAATAACCGAGACTGAAAGTTATTTTGGCAGCGCCGATTCTGCCTGCCACGCTCATAGAAGCAAAACCGAGCGAAATAAAGTCATGTATAAGCCGGGAGGGCATACATACATTTATCTTTGCTATGGTCTTCACTACCTTTTGAATATCGTCAGTGGAGTAGCGGGGCACCCTGAAGCTGTTTTGCTGCGAGGAGCTGTTTTAGTAGGGGAGAAGCCCCGCCGCTTTTTTGATTTATACAATAAAAAATGTATAGAAAACTTAAACGGACCCGCTAAACTTACGAAAACTTTAGGAATAAATAAAGACCTAAATGATGAAAACTTAGCGACATCAGATAAAATATGGCTCGAAGATGATTTTTTTACTTGTGAATATATTCCTTTGAAGCGTGTCGGGATCGACTACGCTACAGAAGAATATAGAAATAAATTGTGGAGATTTAAAGTAAAATAGATCTGTTCTCTCTATCTACAGTGCAAAAAATGGCATTTCAAAAGGTGAATAGATAGAGTAAAATAAAAAGTATGGAAAAAGAAATGAAATGCCCAAAATGTGGGAGAAAAGAAAAAGTAAAAAATGGATTC
>JAFVAZ010000022.1 GCA_017480265.1 Clostridia bacterium | reverse complement strand
GATAGAGTAGAGAGTGAGTATTTTGCTTTAGATGAATTTGACTTTAAAGGAGTAAGCATTGGTGTAAAACAAGGGCAAGTAAAGCAAAAATTATCCATATATTTAATAAAGAAATTTTTTTTAAATATTCGAGATGAATTGCAACTTTTTAAAGATGATACTTGGGGGCGCGTATTTGAAAGACGTAATCCTGAGAACGTTACTGAAATTAACGGAATAAAATGTTACTGTGATATTCGAGAAGACGGTGTGTACATCTACCCTATAACTAGAGATATTGAAGAGATGCGTATTCCCCCAGAAGTAACTTTAGCGGGTCAAACATACAAGGTGGCAGGCATTGGAGATCATGCTTTCCGCGGAAACAATTCAATAAAACGTATTACTTTTGAAGAAGGAATTAAGAAATTAAACATTGGAAAATACACGTTCTATGAGTGTTGGAACTTAACAGATTTTACAGTCCCGCCGGGAGTTGAAGAATTAAATATCGGAGGGTCTGGATTCTGTAAATGTAAAAGGCTAACATCTTTCAATGTCCCGAAAAGCGTAAAAATATTAAATATTGGAGAAAGTGCTTTCGGAGGATTTGGTAATATCTTTAGAAATTTCATTATGGAGGAAGGTATTGAAACCTTGAATATTGGTGGGAATGCGTTTGGCGGCTGCGAAAACATGGAAAACTTTCATATTCCTAATTCGGTTTTAAATTTGAGCATAGCTGAGGCAGCGTTTAGCTACTGTACTTTAAGTGATTTTATAATTCCGGACAGAGTTACTCGTTTGAGTTTCCTCCGTATCCATCAATATCATTTGCCTATGTTTGGTTATAGGAACCCAGTGCATTTTACTGTGACAGTCCCCGATAGCGTACAGGAATTGACTATTGATGCCGACATCGGAACTAAGATTGAGCTTCCTCCTGAGGGGCACATAGAAAAAGAAAAAATTGCAGATGGTTTAAGACTTACATCAATTATTCGCCGTGCACCACAAGAGGTGCCTGAAGCTGCAGTGCCACAGGGCGAGGCGGACACTACAGTTGAAGATGCAGATCGTGAAAGCGAAGAATTAAAACCGGACTCTGTAATAGCACCTACTACAGAAATTTCTGAGCCTGTAGGTGAGTCTAGTCAGGCTCCCTTATGGTCAAAAGCCTGGAGCATTATAAAGCTTCCATTCATGTGGCTTTCAAATTGGTTTAAGCGGTGGCTTGGAAATTAAATTTCTGTGAATATAATCTGAATATTAGCGAGTTTATAATTTTATTCCATTTATTTCTTTTCTATCTTTTTGAGATGTAGTCAAATGAAAGTGAAGTAGATTTTTTTGCAAAAATATGGTACTATGTAAGTGATATGTATAAATAAAGGAGAATGTAAATGAACATCTGGCATGATATAGAACCTCAAGCGATATCCCCTTCTGACTTCACAGCAGTTGTGGAAATCCCAAAAGGGAGCAAAACGAAATATGAACTAGACAAAGAAACCGGTATGCTTAAGTTAGATAGGATCTTACACACCTCCACGCATTACCCTGCAAACTATGGATTTATCCCTAGGACTTATGGCGAAGACAAAGATCCGTTGGATGTTTTGATACTATGTTCAGAGACGATATCTCCACTGACATTAGTCAGATGCTATCCAATAGGTATGATAACCATGATAGATGATGGCGAACATGATGAAAAGATAATAGCTATTCCATTTAAAGATCCAATGTACAATTCATACTCCGATGTTTCTCAGCTACCTAAGCATATGTTCGACGAAATGCAACACTTTTTTGAAGTTTATAAAGCTCTTGAAAATAAAACAACTTCTGTGGAAGGCGTACAAAGCGCAGAAGATGCCAAAAGAACTATCGATATCGCTATGAATTCTTACCTTGAAAAGTTCGCCAAATAAAGTTTGCCACCCTTTTCCTTGGCTCATGTGGTAAATTTAATTCTTGCGATAAAAACTTCCTCGTAACTTATCTACTTTGATCATTGAGTAGATTTGACTATACGAGGAAATTTTTTATTAACTTATCCTGCCTAAAGTTTATGCGATTCTATTCCGCACCCTTAGGATTATTTATATTCGTTAAGGGGATCATATTTTTCGTTGTATAACCGACACTCGTAATGGAGATGAGGACCAGTAGAGTGGCCGGTGCATCCTACATACCCTATAACTTGTCCTTTTTTTACGCTTTGTCCAGATTTTACAATCACATTGGATAAATGCCCATATACCGTCATGCGGAAGTTTCCATGATCTATGTATATATAATTCCCGTATCCTCCACCACATCCGCAGCTACCGTTTTTCGGGTAATCGTGTATACAGCCATTATAAGCTTTTATTACCACACCGTCCGCTGCTGCTACTACCTTAGCTCCATGGATACTTATCCCATTGGTTTTGGCTATATCTATTCCTTTATGATATCTGTTACCTCTTTTTTCATTGAAGTATGACGAAATCCTAGTAAAACCAGGTACCGGCCAAGCATAGCCTTTCTCAGAAGGAGTGATGATCTCTATATTTCCGGAATGTTCGGCTTTAAGTTTATTGTTTGTCTTTTTGGCAGCTTGACGCTTAGCTTGTTCTTCGTAGTATCTTTTTATCTCTGCTTCTACTTTCCTATATTCTGCGTTATTTTCGTCTATGTAAGTTTGTTCGCGGGCTTTTTCTCGGTCTAGCTCTTCCAAGATCTTTTCATTTTCATCTATCAAGCTTTTTAGTTCACTTTGCTTTGCAGAGAGTAAAGCTTTTTCTTCCACGATCTTATGTTTATTTTCTTCTATAATGCGTTTGTCGTTTTCCAGTTTGAGTATCTGTTTCTCTAGCTCATCTACTAAATGCGCATCATAGTCGCTCATCCTGGAGATAACCTCAAATTTATCGATAAAATCATCAAAACTCTTTGCACCCAAGACTATATCCAGCGCACTCACGTCACCTGCTACATATACTTCTTTTATGCGTTTATTTAAGTTTTGTATCTTTCTTTCGATATCAACCTCGATATCTTTTATCTCATTGGTTTTTGTCACGATCTCTCTATCCAAAGCATTTATCCTGCCGGAAGCTAGTCGGATCTGTTTGTTGGTATTTTCTATCTGAGAGTTTAGTGTCTTTTTGTATTCGGTCTTTTTTTCTATCTTACCTTTAGTTTCGCTCAGAGCTTTTTTTAGTTTACTCTCTTGTGCTTTTAATTCATTCTTTATCTTTTCACTTTCTTTTATATTTACAAGAGCGCCGGAAGGGGAAACTTCGTGGATAATTAAAAAATTAATCGATACTAAAAGACTCACAATACTCGATAATAATTTTTTACCACCCAAGTATCTCTCCTCCTTCTTTCTTTAAATATTTGCTGATCGAAATTAAACCACCGATCAAGCCGAATAATACTCCGGCCAACAAGAAGGATAAAAATAGCGGCACAGAAACATCGCTAAAAGGTGTATTAAAGAAAGAGATGTTCTTTTTGATAACCTGTATAATAAAATCGTAAAAGAACTTCAAGACTATAGATGAGATAATCGCTGAGATGATGCCGATGATCACTCCTTCTACCATAAAAGGAACCCGCACAAACCAGTCTGTAGCACCTACGGATTTCATTATACTAATTTCAAACCTCCTATTGTACATAGTAAGCCGTATGGTATTTGATATGATAAACAGCGAAACCAGCGCCAATATGAATACGATAATCAAGCCGGCTAACGAAACGAACCGATCAAACTTAGTTAATTTTTCAAATAATTCGCTTCTATTTACTACCGTATCTACCCCTTCTATTTCTTTGATTTTTTCTACGGTCTCTTCGTATTTAGCTATATCCTCCAGCGTTACTTTGTATGAATCCGGCAAAGGATTGTTTTCTTTCATGCTTTCAAAAGCTTTGCCCAATGTGTCTTTAAATTTCTCAACGGCTTGTTCCTTAGAATAAAACTCACATGACACGATGTTTTCAATAGCTCGGAGGCTTTTTCCTACTTGGTCTGCTTTTTGGCTGTCCAGCTCGTTTTTTAGGTAAACTTTTACTATATTCTGAGATTCTATAGCGTTTAGAGTATTAGTTATATTTATAGACAAAAGAGCCGACGCCCCCGTGAGCAGCAAACACAAAACAAGCACACCTATAGAAGCTGCAGACATCATCCAATTTTTCCATACGTTTTTGAAGCCTTCCGAAAAAAGGTACTTTGCAGAGCTAAATCTCATTTTTTATCACCTCCGTAATTTTTTTATCAGAAGTGACATCGCCTGCGCTGATCTCCACTACTCTTTTCTTGAATTTTTTGACTAAATTATGCTCATGCGTCACCATTACTACCGTAGTCCCTCTTTTGTTTATTTCACTCAGCAGTTCCACGATATCATACGACATTTCTGGGTCGATATTTCCTGTTGGTTCATCCGCTATTATTAAAGCGGGATTGTTTACAAGGGCACGTGCCAGACTGACCCGCTGTTGTTCTCCGCCCGAAAGCTCCGCTGGGCGCCTGTCCGCTTTATCTTGCAGACCTACCAGGGCCAATATATATGGCACTCTTTTCTTTACATCTCTTTCGCTAGCGCCCGTCACCCGCATAGCAAATGCTACGTTATCAAAAACATTCATCTTATCTATCAATCTAAAATCTTGGAAAACTATACCCATTTTCCTTCTCAAATACGGGACTTCTTTTTTCGATATATTGGTTATATTCATCCCATCAATGAAGATCTCTCCGCAAGATGGCTCTTCTTCGTGCATTATAAGCTTTAGGAATGTACTTTTGCCCGAGCCTGATGCCCCTACAATAAACACAAATTCACTTTTTTTTACATGTATGTTTATATTTTTCAAAGCAGTTGTGCCATTGGGGTATACCTTTGACACATTATTAAACCTTATCATTATTGTCTCCTTCGTTTTTAAATTCTACATGCTTCTTTTCATCCTTTTTTCTCTTTATTCCTCATTCTTTTAATTTTTTGGCTTGTCCACCCATAAACTTCCGCTTTTCTAAAAATTTGCTTACAGGACCCTTACTTATGTACTAAACACCAACCCCTCATTTGATGATATAACTTTGCTCAATCTACAAACATAAACTAAAACTTTGCCTGTGTCCGGGCGAGGGATCTTGCCCCCGCCAGACAACCGTACAAAGTTTTAAATCAATGTGATTAATATTTAGGCGCTGTAGCAACTAAATACTTCTTAACCATCATAGCTACTTTAAACACAATAGCATCATCGAACTCACGGACATCTAATCCTGTGACCTTCTTGATCCTATCTAACCTATAAACCAAGGTGTTTCTGTGGATAAAGAGTTTGCGTGAAGTTTCTGAAACATTTAGATTATTCTCAAAAAATCTCTGGATAGTAAATAATGTTTCTTGGTCTAAAGCATCTATGTTTTCATACTTAAAGACTTCTTTTAGATACATCTCGCAGAGTGTAGTCGGCAATTGATATACCAACCGAGCTATACCGAGGTTATCGTAGCTAATTATTGAACTTTCTGAATCGAATATCTTGCCTACTTCTATAGCTACTTGAGCTTCCTTAAATGAAAATGCTAAATCCTTTATGGTGGAGACTATCGAACCTATACCTACAAGGCAATGTATATAATGCTCTGTAAGTAATGTATCTACGATAGACTTTGCAAGTTGCTTTAAGTCTTTAGTTTTAATATCCCTACTTACTTCTTTTACTAAAACTATATTATCTTCATTAATGTTGATAACAAAGTCTTTGTTTCTTTCTGGGAACATATTTTGAATTAATTCATACGTCAAAAGTTCCGTCCTTGAAGTAAGCCTAATGAGCATGCAAACCCGCGTTACATCGGCTTCAAAGTGTAGTTCGCGCGACTTAATGTATATATCTCCCGGCAAAATATTATCTAAGATAACATTTTTTATGAAGTTGCTCTTATCATATTTTGCATCATAATATTTTTTGATATTCCCCAATGAAATAGCCAATAGAGAAACATACCTTTGCGCTGATTCATCCTCCCCCTTTACAAATACTGCGTATTCGGACCTTTTTTTGCAATCAAAGGCTTTGTATGTATATCCATTAATGATAAAAGTAGAAGAAGGTTTAAAAAAATCTGATGTGACGTTTTCTCTTACTTCTCCTATTTGATCAAGATTACTACAAGCTATAACCACTGAAGTCTCATCTATGACTCCAATAGTTCTTCCGACTGCATCGTGCATTTGATGGACTATGCTCTGAAATAATTTGTTAGACATAAAATTGCTCCTTTTTGATATTATAAATTTTTATGGTCGTAATTCACATCAATCACAAAAACCTTATGACCAATTTGACCTAAGTATATTTTACACAAATTTTTTTAACATTGCAACTACTTTGCTCAAAAAATTTGGCGATTTTTTAATTTTATTCTTCTCGCTTTTACAGTGCCCCTGTTTTTTTACGGTTTTCTCCTTATAAATAACGGGATCCTTTGTTTGTCTATATATAAAAATCAAGAAATTTTATTGCAAAAATATAAATAAGATATTGGCTTTAAAAAATTTGCTTGAAACATCAACGTGCCTACAGTTCAAATTTAACATTGCCTTTTTGCTCACTTTTATTTCTAATCTTTATTTTTTAATTCGCATAAAATTTTTTCCGCCAAAACTTTATCTTGAGTAAGAAGCGCAAGCATACACTCATAGATTATATTAGGGTCTTTCAGGAAGTTTTCTTTTACAAAATCAGCTTGCAGTTTATCCGGAACATAAAGCGAAAAAGAAAGTAGATCTATGTTGCCGCCTGAGATATTACATTTCAGATTATACCCACTATCCACTTTACATATAAGTGCATTGTTTTCGGTTTCTCGCTTTACCTTAGAGAGCAAATTTAAAGCTGCTTTAAGTGCCTTATCCCTTATAGAGATCGGCAAAGAAGAATGTAATTGCGCAGAGATAACCTGACCCGATTCTGTAACCGTATACAAATTTGGATTTTGGGGGTCCTCTACTATATTCTCATTTTCGATCAAATCAGAGAATGCATTATTAATTTCAAAATAATTGGCCAAGTTATTTTGCATCAAAGCAGATAAAATATCACTACGAGATAGGCTGCGTTCAACATTTGATAAGATGTAGCAGATCAATAACTTTATATCGTCTTTGCTCCTGAGCCCTCCAAGAGAAACCCCTGCTGAAAAAGCATCGTATTCCATAATATTTACTCCTTCATCAACATATCTTCTTGGATCTCGTCACGCAGAGAATCATAATCAGAAGACGAACACCACGCAGTGGCTAAAATCTTAATATTTTCTCCGCCTATTTCTTTGATAGTCACAGAAGGTTCCGGTACCTTAAGAATCTTTGGGTTATTATTTGTAGCCTCGCTGAAGTTATCTTTTACTTTGTTCACATCGTCCATATCCTTTGCCGTATATTGAAGATCAATGCGGCGAAAGTTCTGTCTGCTACAATTAATTATATCAACTGCAGTCAACGTAGAATTTGGAACGATCAGCTCTCTGTTGTCGTCAGTTAGTAACGTAGTAAACATGAGATCCGTCTTTAGAACCTTCCCAAATTTCCCACCAAATTCAAGAAACTCCCCAACTCTGAAAGGTTTATTGAGTATTATTATAATGCCACTTGCAATATTTGAAAGGCTATCTTTTAGGGCGATACCTACCGTAACGAAAGCCGCGCCCAAAGCTGCAATTAACGCCGTTACATCCACGCCGAACTTTGATAAACTGGCTAAAACCACAATTGCCCTAAAGAATACCAATAAAATAGAACCGGTAAATGAAATGATCCCTTCATCCAATTTAGCTCGTTGCATTGCTTTTTTTATTATTTTAATTGCCTTGCTAGATAATGCCCACCCTATTACAAGGATTAATATAGCAAACAGAAATATAGGGAAGAAATTTCTAAGTCGTTCAAAAATGTTAATAAAAATATCTTTTGTAAACATAATATTCTCCTTGAGGGAATTTATTAAAAATCTTTATAATTTTATAAAAATATTATATCACAAAATTATTGCAATGCATATTCTCATCATCATTTGGAGCGCAAAGGCTCGAATGAAAATGCACGATAATTTACACCTAAGCGTATGGTTTTATCAAAGAGTAATTTGTCGGGCTTATTTCATTTGTCAATCTATCAAATGAAAAGCCTTGGTCCTTTAGCCTATCGATTAGCTGCGGCAAAGCCTGGACGGTGGTAGTCTTAGGTTTTGCATCATGCATCAAGATTACAGCACTATTGTATTTTGCTGAATAATTCAAAACATTGGATAGGCACTTATCAACAGGCGTTAAAGCCTTTTGAGCGGCATCTCCGGTAGATAGGTTCCAATCGTAATAAAAGAATCCTCGCCGCAACATTTCTGCTATTATTTCTTTATAGTTATTTTTGTTATAGCTATTCTTAGATCCTCCGGCAAACCTGAAGATCGATGGCTTTTGGCCGGTAGTATCGTAGATCAGCTTGTATATTTTATAAAAGTCATCTAGGAAGCTTTCTACACTGGAGTAGATTTTTTTAAACTCATGAGTATATGAATGCGGTGCGATTGTGTGCCCTTCTTCTACTATTTGCTTCATCAGAGCTTTCCCCTCGGCAGAAGCGTTGCCTACTACAAAGAAAGTCGCTTTGATATCCTTCTTCTTTAAAATATCAAGGACTTCTTTTGTCCGCTCCGATGGTCCGTCATCAAAAGTTAAAAAAATCGTTTTATTTGGTATTACCTGCTTGTCCGGTTTCTCTACATAAAGATCCGGGTAAAGGTTCATATAATTTTCGCTAGACTTTTGGGTCGCTTTTGGTATATCTACTGTTGCTTCTTCTTTTTTTTGCTCTTTTTCCGCTTTTTCTTTCTCTTCTTGTTTATAAGAAGTTTCATCTGCCGTAGCATTATTTGATTCCGGTGATATTTCTTTCCTTTGCCCTTGGAAGAAAAACGAAAAAGCCAACGCCAATCCAGCGAATACAACTATTGCACTAAAGATAGAAATCTTAGTAGCTTTAGAATGTTTACTTGCGAATGACACTAAAACATCTCCTTTTATTTTCTTCAAAAGTAAAACTAACATTATTAAATTAATTTTATCATATCAATAGCATTGTATTCAAGCTTTTCTAGTAAAAATAAAACGCCTAATTCTAGTTTTTAAATTGAGCACAGAGTGTTTTTTGTCACAATAATATATAAAAAGGCTTGATAATCCGTTGACTAAAGAATAAAACTAACTTATAATGATCAAAAATATTGCTTTGGTTGGGTGTTTAGCATGAATGTATTAGCTATAGGAGACGTAGTGGCTCAAGTTGGATTGGATTTTTTGAGGGAAAAACTTCCCAAAATAAAAAAAGAGTACCAGATAAACTTAGTAATAGCAAATGGAGAAAACTCCGCAGAGGGCAACGGGATAACCCCTTATTCTGCAAATTTTTTGTTTGATAGCGGAGTAGATGTAGTTACAACGGGTAATCATGCCTTTAGCAGAAAAGAAATTTATGAGTTTTTTGATGAAAATGAAAATATAATCCGCCCTTTAAATTACCCGGATAAAACAACTCCTGGAAAAGGCTATAGCGTTGTTGATTTATTAAGATATGAAGTTATAGTTTTGAATTTAATGGGAACAATGTATATGGATAACTTGAGCTGTCCATTTAAAACAATTGATAAAATATTTAGTCAGTTTAAAGAAGACCACATAATTATCGTTGATTTCCACGCTGAAGCAACTTCAGAAAAAAGAGCGATGGGCTTCTATTTGGATGGGAAAATCTCTGCAATATTTGGCACGCACACACACGTAGCTACGGCCGATGAATGTATTTTAAAAAATGGGACAGGATATATTACAGACGTTGGTATGACTGGACCAATAGATTCTGTATTAGGCATAAAACCTAATGTAATTATTGAAAGATTGAAGACCAAATTGCCAGTTAAATTTGAAACAGCCGGAGGCAGATGCAAAATGGAATGCGTAATATTTAGAATTAATGAGCAAAATAAAAAAACCGAGGCAATCAAAAGATTGACTGTGATTTAAAGCATTTCACATAATATTTTGGTTGCAATTGTATATAATTCGCGAATATTCCTTATTTTTTTTTACGACAACACTATCTAACAAATTTGCTTATTTTTGTGCAAGTAAATAAACTTGCAAAAAAATAGATTTTTTTTTAGAATTACTATTGCAAAAAAAAAATAAAAGTATTATTATGTCAATAAAGTGTATGTTTACAAATGGAGGAAGATAAAATGGAAATTCTAAAAGTTTCATCAAAATCAAAACCAAATTCAGTTGCAGGTGCCATCGCTGGCGTAGTTAGGGAGCAAGGATGCGTGGAACTGCAATCGGTAGGAGCTGGTGCATCTAATCAAGCTTTAAAAGCAATCGCAATAGCACGTGGATATTTAACCCCCACGGGGATAGATCTTTATTGTTGTCCTGCATTTATGAATGCTAAGATTGAAGGGGAAGATCGCACTGCACTGAAGATTATCGTCGGTCCGAGACCTGTTGTCTAAATTTACTTTTATCCAAGCATAATCATATTCACTGACACTTAATGAATCAATACGCAAATGACTATAGGTATTTTTGTTAATATTAATTTTTGTTGAATATTTTGTCCTCAAATGTACGAGGAGTTGCTTTATATTTTTATAGTTGGCGTTACTATAAAAGCTTCTGCAACTCCTCATTTTTACTTTAAATACAATCAATAATTTTAATTACAGTACTTTACATTATCATCTAAAGGACGACCCTTTAAAAAATAAATAACAGCGTGGAGATATGATCAAACTGATATATCAATTTCGTCTAATAAGAAAAATGCAAACAAATCTGCTTCTTTTTCAAATTTCCCTTCTTCAGAACTAAGACTGTGGTCATAATTAAATGAATTTAAATTGGTATGTAGTATGGCATGACCGAGTTCATGCGCACATATTTTCTCCAATTTACACTTTTTTAGCGAAGAATTTATTAAGATTATTTTCCCGCAATCAGACAAATTGAGATATACCCCATTAACTCCACTAGGCAAATCGCCTGAAAATACAATATGTATCTTTAATCTATCGCATATTTCAAAAGGAGATCTAGTTTTATATTTCTTTATAAGCATTTTAACAATTTCTCTTATTTTATTCATTATTCTCTCCGGATAATAAATTTAATTACTTTTTAAATATTTTTTATCTGGAAAGGTAACTGCTACAGCTATCTCTATAGCATAAGCAACTTTTTCTCGATCTTCTTTTGTCATAGGCATTCCGTTAAACATCAGCCCCGGCTGATGTTTTAAATTCTGGGTTATTTCATCTATAACTTCATTAACTTCTCGTTCTATCTGCATAGTGCCCAGCAAATCATCTAGACGTATATTAAAAAAAGAGCAGATCTTGCACAACATGTCGCTATCTGGTTTTCTTCTGCCTTGTTCATACATACTGATAGCCGACACCGATAGCCCTAATTTGTTTGCTAGTTGCGCTTGGGTTAGATTATGGAAAAGCCTTAATTTCTTTAAATTTTTACAAAACATAAATTTAATATCTCCTTTAATACTTACTTACTAATATAATTATAACATTCACGTTTCGTGTAGTCAATGAGAAATTTATATAAGCTTTTTGAAGTGAAATATTTTACGCACTCATATTGACTTTTGGGTCTGGGACTGGTAATATTTAATCAGATAGCTATTTTAGATTAACATTATAATATTCTTTTTTGTTTTTGTTTTACGTGCTTTCTATCAAGACTAATAACACGTTTCGTGTATAAACAAAAGGTGATATTATGACTTATAAAATATTATCTGAACAGTACTTCGTGCAATATAAAAGCTTGTTTATCTATATCAAAAAACTCAAGAAACAGTTGACGCCTCCAAACCTGCTAATGTCTTTGGAAGATTCTAGGAGAATAAAAATTCTTTATAGCATTTGTTTAGAATTGAAGCATACAAGTGAATATTTAAAAAAATGTGAAAGAAGAGAAAAATGTGGCAAAGAATAAAATCACTTATAGTAAGTTCACAGAAACCCTAGGCGTGATAATCAAGTACAACAAAAATAATGCCTGTACTAACCAGAAGAAATATAAAAAGATTCTCAAAGTACTCCCCAAGGCTATAGAAGGGGAACTAACAGATAGGCAAAAAGAGTGCCTCGTTTTAAAATACTACGACAACCTTAGTCTAAATCAAATCGCTTTGGCTCTGGACATAGATAGGTCCACTGTTTCAAGGCATATAAAAAAAGCAAGGTCGCGTCTATATAAAATCTTAACTTATTATTTAAATACATAGAAATGCTCATCCCTTTAGATCTGTCTATCTAAAGGGATGATTTTTTTCTATAATAAACTTGCTATTTTTTTTACTTCATTCACTACAGATTCTCCCATCTGCGTTACATTGTCCGTATTATCCCAAATAACCTCAAAAGTAATATTTGCATTTAAATATGGTAAGATACAGTTTAACTGCTTATTTATCACGTCCAAATAAGAATTTGCCTGCCTCCCACTAGTTAAAAGTACAACGGTTTCTTTTTTGTTTATATTTCTCCATTTTTCATTTTTCTCATGAAGATTATAATACAATTGGAAGCGGTCGAAAAGCGCCTTCAACGGTGCGGGAAAACTTAAATTGTAAATGGGTGAGGCAATCACAATTACATCGCACCCCGCTAAATCTGCGGTCAAGTCCAGTATGTCAGTAAAGGCACACTGTGATGTTCCTTTGCAAACGGAACAATCTACACAAGGATGGATATTCCTTTTATAAGCATTAAAATAAGCCACAGAAAACTTTGTCTTCAAATTTTCTATAAGCAAATCCGTTAGTTTTTTAGTATAGCCGTTTTCGTGAGGTGACCCAAATAATATGACCATTCTTTTCAAACAATCGTAACCTCAAAATCAATATTAAAATATCACATGCAGAGAATAATGCTTAATTTCATGGTGACCCGGACGGGATTTGAACCCGTGTTACCGCCGTGAAAGGGCGGTGTCTTAACCGCTTGACCACCGGGCCAAGATAAAGTGGTAGCGGTAATTGGGTTTGAACCAATGACCCTCCGGGTATGAACCGAATGCTCTAGCCAACTGAGCTATACCGCCGAATGCATCCACTTGCATCAATGTGAGGTATTATTAATTATACTATAATAATATCAAAAAATCAAGCTTTCGCTAAAATAATCTTCTGGCAAATTATTATCTCTGATTATTTACTTTTTAAGCAAAATGGAAAAATCTCAGAAGTAAAAAATTTAAAAATGAATCTACTATCACTGATAATAACGCTATGCTCAATACATAGCCTACTTTTATTATGTATGTTTTTATATCTACTTCTCTATCAAACCTTGATCGCTCTTTAAAAATCAACCGATTAGAAAACGAATAAGATATTATCATTGCCTCTTTTGCCATAAGTAATATAGCAATTGAAGATATGAAAATCCCGGGGAGCAAAACCAGTATCTGGAAGAGGATCCCCTTCATGCCATATTGAGAATACAGATAATTCTGTATTAACCCTATGCTCAACCCGCGGAAAAAAGGCATAAACGGCGCTAAAGTAAACCCCCAAGCAGATAAGCCTATCAAAAAGGTTGCTAATATAAATAAAAATATAGAGGATAAAGACGATATAAAAGCATAAAAAATAGGCTGATTTTCTCTATTTTTATAATTATTCAAAAATAAGGAGGTTATATCCTCTACAGTTTGATTTTTTATGATATCTCCAATAATTGCTCCAAAAAATATTCCCAATAGTAAAATAGACGCTAAGATTACGAGTATTTTATTTTGCCGTGCAAAAATTTTTAACTTAGTGAGATTTGTTGCCCTTTTCATGTGTTTTTATATCTCTCTTTCTTTTTTAGTACTTAAGTTTAATTAATTTTATGAGAAATATTTTCCACTTATTCTAGTAAGCTCTCCTGGGCTCCTCTCAAGTTTAAACCATGTTTTCGTTCTCTTCAAAAAAATCTAAAATATACTTTTAAATTATAAATTTCCTCTTTATATATGAAATCGTTGAAAACTTTGTTAATAATGTTGAAATATATATGGTGTTTTCTTTATTTTTTTATTTTTCGATAAAAACATTTTAAAAG
>JAFVAZ010000021.1 GCA_017480265.1 Clostridia bacterium | reverse complement strand
AGCAGTAGAACCAAAGCCTGAAGAAGAGCAAGCAGCAGCAGAAGAAGAAGAAGTAGAACACGCAGCAGCAGAAGAAGAAGAGCAAGCAGAAGCCCCAGAAACAACGGGCAACGGTACAAATAACGGATCTGAAGAGGTCGGCCAAGAGTCGGCAGAAGAGCCTGCAGCAGGAGAAACTGGTGCCGGTGGAGCAGTTGTGGGTGACAGCTCTCAAGAACCAGATCCTGAAGAAGCTGAAGCCAAAGGGCTGAAGAAGAAGCAAAAAAAGCTGCAGAGGAAAAAGCTAAGGCCGAAGAAGAAGCAAAAAAAGCTGCAGAGGAAAAAGCTAAGGCTGAATAAGAAGCAAAAAAAGCTGAAGAACAGCAAGCAGCAGAACAGCAAGCAGCAGAAACAAAGGCAGAAAAAACTGGTGCCGATGGAGTATTTGTGGGTGACAGCTCTCAAGATTCAAATCCTGAAGAAAAAGCAAAAGACAACGAGCCTACGGTGGAAGAAAAGATGGGAATTGCACAAACATTGACTGATCTGGAATTAGTTTGAAAAACAAAAAAAAGGCGCTGACGAATGCGCGAGAAAACTTGGATAGGCTAGAGAAACAATTCCAAGATTTACAGAACAATCTTTCAGGTAGTGGTGCGTAAATAATATAAACATTTAAATCAGTTAAAAGAGGTTATGGGAGGGCCTTTGGACGTTAAAGCGCCTCTCCCAAAATCTTTTTAAAATACACATCAAAATATGGAGAAGATCATAATGAAAATGGACGTAAAAAAACTTTTAGCAACAATTTTAACAGTAGCGACGCTCTCTACGCTGAGCATAGGCGCAGGGTGCTACGCTGAAAACAGCACAGAAGCCTCTGCAGATAACGAGACGGAGATATGTCAAGCAGAGAATGGCACGGAAACTAATAACACGGAGAATATTGCTCCCATAGGTAATAGCACAATAAGTGACAAAAAGGTGATCTCGAAGTACAACTTCTGTCACACGCCACAAGGATGGATACTATGCCCTTTTTGCAAAAGTAAAAGCCGCACAGAGTCTTTGTTTGATTGCTATGCCTTCAGCCGGTGGAACCCAACAGGATATTCTATTGCGGAATATGGATTTGTGACGGTCTGTATACTTAAATTATTTAATTTGTTACCTTTCTCAACTTACAAAAAAATAAACAAAATGAACGATATTGTCGCATCGGTGCATCGTAAGTGTGCTCGAATTGAAAATGAATTATCGGAAACCCAAGTAAAGTTACTAGAAAAATCGGTATTGTGTGGCAAAGAGGAAGGAGATATCTTGTCGAAATTAGGCAAAATTTTAAGCGATATCGATATAATACATTACAAATTAAAAATAGGCAAATATGCCCCAAAAGAGTAAGTTGTTTTGAAGATGGTATGTGTGCTTGCGCACATGCCCTCCTTTTTTATGCAGGGATTCTTTGCTGCCGCTGCATAAAGGGAAAAAACAAACTTTTCCTCCATACAAAAAAATCCCCCCCCCTCTTTTTATGTCACTGCACATGTTGTGACATAGGGGAGATTTTTTATGCTGTTATTAAAGGATTGCAAAGAGCAAGCAGTTAAGCTGGTAAAGAAACAAAAGAGTTAATGAATCCATAAAGTGCAGTGAGATGATGGCTAGTAGCAGGACAAAGCCCGACAAATCTTGGGAAAGAATTGTATGCACCAAAAAGGGGAGCTAAGCCTAGGTGAAAAAATTGTAGTCCGGAGAAAACAGAGTAAAGAATTTTCAAAAACTAGCTAAGCGCAAAAATTCATTTTGGCTACTCATTTTTTCGCCGGTTTTCGCTACTTCCACATAATTTGTATCTTCCATTTGCATCTTCGCGTTAGTGTTATCGGATAGCATAATACGCAGTATCTTTTCTATTCTAGCTTTTATATCTTCGTCGTCTACCGGGAAGACCAACTCTACTCTTCTATCCAAATTTCTCGGCATCAAGTCTGCGCTACCTAAAAATATTTTCGGATTGCCAGCACAAGTAAACTTATAAATCCTACTGTGCTCTAGGAATCTACCCACTATACTGATAACCTCAATATTTTCGCTCACGCTCTCTAGCTTTGGGACCAAACAGCAGATTCCCCTTACGATCAATTTTATCGGGACCCCGGCTTTAGAAGCTTTATATAAAGATTTAATCATATCCATATCCACGAGTGAATTTATCTTTAAGGTAATGCCACTTGGGAGTGATTTTTTTGCACTTTCGATTTCATTTTCAATCATTTTATTAAAAAAGTTCCTCAATCCATGCGGTGCAACTATCAACTTATTGTATTCCGGAGGTTTTGAATACCCCGTTAAAAAATTGAATAATAAAGATGCATCTTGACCAAAAGTCTCCTTGCAAGTAAACAGACCTATATCTGTATACAGTTTAGCCGTGATATCATTATAATTGCCGGTGCCCATATGGATATATCTTCTTATTCCTTCTTCTTCTTTCCTTACAACCAATATAATCTTACAGTGCGTCTTTAGTCCTGGTAAGCCATATACTACGTGGCAGCCTGCTTTTTCTAGCTTTTTGGCCCATATTATGTTATTCTCTTCGTCAAACCTAGCTTTAAGCTCAACTAATACCGTCACCTGCTTGCCGTTTTCGGCGGCTTTTACCAATTCATCTATCAAAGGTGACTCGCCGCTTACCCTATAAAGTGTTTGCTTTATAGCCAAAACGTCTTTATCCTCGGCGGCCTGCTTTATGAAGTTTAAGACAGCGTCGAAGCTTTCGTATGGATGATGTACCAATCTGTCCTTTTCTCTGATAGCTGCAAAGTAGTCCTCCACTCCTATGAAATCCTTAGGTGGGTTGGCTTGGGATAATCTTTCAAAGCGTAAATTTTCGAACCCTTCTAATTGCGAGAATTTAGACAAAAACGTCAAATCTAAAGGTCCCGGCAATTCATACACGTCTTGCTTATCTACATCTAGCATATCTATCAAAAATTTTTTCGTCTGGCTGTCACCATTTTTCAAAATTTCAAGCCTAACGGGCCTTCCCCTTTTCCTTTTTTTTATTGATTTCTGCACTGCTACCATTAAATCTTCCCTTTCATCGTCGTCTATATCAAGATCCGAGTTCCTAGTGACTCTAAATGGGAAGTAGGCTTTGATCTCGTGCAATTCAAATATTTTATCTAACTTATACATTATTATATCTTCTAGCAGTACAAACTCTCTCACATCATCTCGTCCTGATACTTCAAGAAACCTTGGCAAAATGCTTGGTACTTGCACTACTGCAAAATTAGCCTTGCCGTCTTCCTCTAAACTGACAGCTATATTTAAACTGCGATTATATAGCAGTGGGAAAGGTCTGCTTCTATCTATTGCCAGAGGCGTCAATACCGGGAAGATAATCTTATCGAAGTATTGGTCTATTTTCTCTAATTGGCTTTTGCTTAGCTTAGAAATCTCTAAAAAAACTATCCCGTTATTTTTTAGGGCTTTTTTTATAGACATTTCCCAACAGAAATATTGCCTATCCAAAAAATCATGTGTCTTTTCCGTTATTTTAATAAGCTGCTTTTTGGGCGTTAAGCCTGAAGGATCTTCTTTCTTGTAGTTTGCATGCACCTGATCCATGATCCCCGCAACTCTTACCATAAAAAATTCATCTAGGTTTGAGGCACAGATCGACAGGAACTTAACCCTCTCCATGATAGGATTTTCTTTCTTAAATGCTTCATCCAATACTCTTGAGTTAAAATCTAACCAACTGAGTTCTCTATTATTATAAAAGATCCTTTTTTTGCCTATTTTCATCTTAATTATACCCTCCTCTTTTTATTTTTTAAGGTGAATTTTAAATCTCAAAGAGCGAAGTTTTTATAACCAGCTGCGGACTTACTCCAAAAACTTCTTCAAAAAACGGTACGCATTTATTAAAAGCCCATCTCTCTAGATAAGTATTTTTGTCGCTTTGAGTACTGATAATTAAATTCTCATTGGTAAGCTTTACATTTATGCTTTTAAACTTTTGCAGTTTGGATTTATCTAGGGCATTAGCTAACCGGAAAATCGCTACCATCTTAGAGACAGATAATTTATCTTGCGCCTCTAGTTTAGCGTAATCTTCATCCATTACACTTGGGACCGTAAATTCGTCGTATTTGGAGATATTGGCGATCATCTTAACTTCTCGGTATGTTAGGCCATAAACTTCTAAGTTTTTTATAATATCGAACGTGCTGATTCTGGGGAATTTAGAATTAACAAAATATCCAACCTCATGCAAAATTATGGCAACCTCCAGCAGCAGCTTTTTCTTTTCATCCAGCCCATGTATCTTCCTTAATTTATCGAAAATCAACGTAGCGTAATCATACGTAGCTTCCCTGTGGTTAAGGTCACAATTATAATGATCGGCCATGGCTTTGGCACAGCTTATTGCATTTTTTAATATGCTTTTTTCAAAATCGGTTCTGTTTTTATCATATAAAATCTGCAGCATCATTCCGTCCCAAAGTTCCGCTCTCATAGATATCACGTTTTTTAAGTTTGTCATCTTCAAAACTCTCTGATATATTGTCATAGTGGTAAAGAAAACCTCGGCTTCTTGCAAAGATATCTCGTATTTTTCGCTTATAAGTTCTCCTGTCATCTTTTTTATGGAATCATAAAATTCGTATAATTTCTCGGACTCTATGGTGACGATATTATTTTTTAAACTGCTGCTGCAAAATTTTTCAACTAAATCGATTTGGCTGCCGGCTATTATCAATTTATCGATCTTATCTTTCTTCATAGGCAGGTCTACTCTGCCCAATACACGGTTCAGATATTCCTCTAATACCACGCCAAAATCTATGGTCTGATCCTGCACCTGACCTAGCATATCATGGAGCTTTAGGGAACCTATTTTCAGATTTTGAGAGAAAACAATATTTTCATCGGCGCATATCGAAATCCCTATACTACTAGCTCCTACGTAAACAATCAATATATTTTTGTTTACTTTCTCTTCCTTCTTCAGATGCTTTATCATATTCCAATAAATCAGGCTTTTTTCATAGCCATCTTCCAAGATCTCTAGCTTCATGCCATTGCCAACTTTTATCTGATCCACTACATATTCGTAATTTTGAGCTTCTTTGAAAAATGTTGACGTGATGGTCCTGTAATTTTTCACACCATATTCTTTCATCACTCTTGCATATTCCTTTAGAATCTCTGATATACTCCTAAGGCATTCAAAGCTTATCCTATTAATATTAAAGATCTCATGGCCCAGATTCGTCGATTGCTCTAATTAATCTATATTTAAACTCCTATTATCTCTTAGTT
>JAFVAZ010000020.1 GCA_017480265.1 Clostridia bacterium | reverse complement strand
TTCTTTGGATTATTTAAAAAAATTAGGGTTCAGGGTACCGCCGCTCTACCCTGTATGCACGGATGTAGATGAGGTGATATCTCAAATATATGCGATCTCTGAAAAGCGAGGAGACTTTGACTTTGGGATAGACGGAGCCGTTGTAAAGGTAAATTCTTTTGATTTGAGGGATAAAATTGGCGGTACTTCTAAATTCCCCAAATGGGCCGAAGCTTTCAAGTACCCTCCGGAAGAAACAGAAACCACCCTTTTAAATGTCGAAGTTAATGTAGGCAGAACAGGAGCAATCACGCCTACGGCTATTTTTGAGCCGATACTTTTAGGTGGGACTACTGTTAGCAGGGCCGTTTTGCACAATGAAGAATTTATCCGAGAGAAAAACATAAAGATCGGAGATACTATATTGGTAAGAAAAGCCGGAGAAATCATCCCAGAAGTAGTGTGTGTTAAACATCACAATGCTAATTCGCAGGATTTTTTCATGCCGGATGTATGCCCTTCTTGTGGTTGCAAAACTTTCCGAGAAGACGGGGAATCCGTCCTTAAGTGCACAAACTCCAATTGTCCCGCTCAACTTTTACGGCATCTTATCCATTTTGTCTCGCGTGATGCTATGGATATAGCGGGTCTTGGCAAATCTATCCTGAAGCAATTAGTGGATGAATGCTTGGTTTCATCGCCGATAGACCTTTATAAGCTAAAAAGAGAAGATCTGATTAAAATGGAACGTATGGGAGAGAAGTCCGTAAGTAATTTATTGGAAGCTATTGAAAAATCAAAGTCTCGCGAATTATATAGACTTATCTTTGCTTTGGGGATAAATCACATAGGTAAAAATGCAGCAAAGATTTTGGAGGTTAATTTCTCCGATATGAATGAGCTGGTTAATGCAAAATTTGAGCAATTATCAGCACTTGAAGGATTTGGGGAGATTATGGCAAAGAGCGTGTTGGATTTCTTTAAGATCCCGCAAAATCGCAGTTTGATAGAAGCTATGAAAGAGCTGGGAATAAATATGACATCTAAAAATAGCACAAAAGGAAATAAATTTTTAGGCCTGACTTTTGTCTTGACGGGGACTTTGCCAAGTTATACTAGGGAGCAAGCTGCTATGTTGATTGAACAAAATGCAGGGAAAGTAGCAAACAGCGTATCTAAAAAAACATCTTATGTTTTAGCTGGCGAAAATGCCGGAAGCAAACTCGTAAAAGCTCAGGAATTGGGCATCAGTGTGATCTCAGAAGATGCATTTAAGAAAATGCTTGAGTCGGAGATTTAGATGATAAAAAAGCAATAACAAGGAGAATGTTTATGCCATGCCACGAAAATAGTTTTATCCAGAAAACACCGCAACTCCATAAATTAAATGATGTGGGAACACAAAATATCGAAACAAAAAGGATACTATTGAGAAAGTTTAAAGTAGAAGATTCCCCCTATATGTATAATAATTGGGCGAAAGATCCTGAAGTTTCTAGGTTTTTAAATTGGCTGCCACATAGATCGATAGAAGAAACCGAGGAGCTATTAACGCTATGGGAGACAGAATATCAGAAGGCACACTGCTATAGGTGGTGTATAGTGCACAAGGAGCTTGATGAACCTATTGGGAGTATAGATGTTGTACATATTTTTGAGGATGCTTGCTGTTGCGAAGTTGGGTATGCTATGTCGAGGAATTTCTGGGGTCAAGGGATAATGACAGAAGTCTTTAAGGAAGTTATCGCATATCTTTTTGAAAAAGCTAACTTCAATAGGATCCAAGCGAGGTTTGATGTAGAGAACGTAGCATCCGGCAAAGTAATGCAAAAAGCGGGCCTTAGCTATGAAGGTACGATGCGGCAGTCTAATACCAAAAATACAGGGCAGTTTTGTAGCTGCAGCTTGTATTCTATCTTGAGAGAAGAATGGCTGAAAAATAAAGAAATTTACAGGGAAACTAATTTTGCTTCCAATAAAAATTTCTGGGTCATTTTGGATCAGCTTGTAAAAAGTTCAGAGATCATTATTGATCGACCCAAAAACTCTGCCCATCCTAAATTTAAAGAAGCCATCTATCCTTTGGACTATGGGTATCTGCAAGGTACTACTTCTGCAGATTTGGAAGGCATAGATGTTTTTGTAGGTTCGCTAAGAGATAAATCTATAAGCGGAATTTTGTGCACGGTAGATTTATTGCAGAAAGATTCTGAGATAAAGATACTGCTTGATTGTACCGAAGAAGAGATGATTTTGGCGCACAACTTTTTAAATACCACTACTTTTTTTAAAAATTTATTGATCCGAAAATAATCTAAAAAAACAGACCTAAGGAGGCTTTTATGGATTTAAATCAAAAATGCACACAAATAAGAAGGTTAATTCTGAAGACTATAGGAGCAGCAGGCTCGGGACATATAGGTGGATCACTTTCCATAGTGGAGCTGCTGGTAGTGCTCTATGAAAAGCACATGAATATCTCGCCGAAACATCCGCAAAAGCCGGATAGAGATAGATTGATCGTCTCTAAGGGGCATGCGGGACCTGCGGTTTATGCTGTTTTGTGCGATAAAGGCTATTTTGATGCAAGCTGGCTGAGTACTTTAAATAAACCTGGAACGAATCTGCCCAGCCATTGCGACATGAATAAAACGCCAGGGGTGGATATGACTACAGGGTCGCTGGGGCAGGGATTTTCTGCCGCGATGGGGATAGCTAAAGCTTCTCAGCTTAGAAACGACGGCGCTACAATTTATACAATCATAGGCGACGGAGAAAGCCAGGAAGGGCAGATCTGGGAAGCGGCACTATTTGCTGCTCAGCATAATCTAAGCAATATGATTGCGTTTACAGACTATAATAAAATGCAGTTAGATGGCAAAGTCTCTGATATCTGCAGCCTGGAGCCACTAGATAAAAAATGGGAAGCTTTCAATTGGAATGTGATAAACGTCAAAAATGGAAACGACTGCGATGAAATAGACAGAGCCATAGTTAAAGCAAAGTCTTTAATTAATCTAAAAAAACCTACAATGATTATTTTGAATACGACAAAGGGAAAGGGGATACACTTTGCAGAAGCTGCCGGGGTTAATAACCACAGTATGCAGATAACACCGGAAATGATAGAGCAAGGCATCATAGAACTGGGGGGAGATTTATAGATGGAAATGAGAAAAGTTTTGGCAGAGACTATGGAAGAATTGATGCTCAAAAATAAAGATATAGTGCTGATAAATGCAGACCTAGCTAAGCCAAACGGACTAGGAAATTTAAAAGATAAGTTCCCGGATAGAGCCTTCAATATAGGCATAGCTGAGCAAAATATGGCATCTATAGCTGCAGGGATGAGTTCATACGGTTTTATTCCGTTTATTTCTACTTTTACGCCTTTTGCTTCTAGGAGGATCTGCGACCAAATAGCGATATCTTGCGCATATGCAAAGCAAAACGTAAAAATCATTGCTACGGATCCTGGCATCAGTGCTGAAAATAACGGCGGAACCCACATGAGTTTTGAAGATATAGGCGTCCTTAGAAGCATCCCGGGAGTTGTTATATTTGAGCCGGTAGATAAAGTGCAACTAAAAAAAATTTTGCCGCAGATAGCAGAATATAAAGGGGTGGTTTATATAAGAACTTTCCGAAAAGAACTGCCTGACGTTTTTTCAGAAGATGAAGAGTTTGATCTTTTTTCATCTGCAAAGCTTCAAGATGGAAAAGATGCATCAATTTTCTGCACAGGCATTATGGTTCAGGAGACGTTATTGGCGAACAAAATACTGCAATCGCAGGGAATCAATGCAGATATCATAAATATCCATACGATAAAGCCGATAGACAAATCTGCAATAGTATCTTCGGCAAAAAAAACTGGAGCCGTGGTAACTGCAGAAAACCATAATTTGATAGGAGGGCTAAGATCTGCCGTTTGTGAAGTTTTAGCAGAGCAATTCCCTGTTTACGTTGGTTCCATCGGTATAGATGATAAGTTCGGGCAAGTGGGGAAAATGCCGTTTTTAAAAGAATTTTATAAACTTCGAGCAGAAGACATTGTAAATAAAGTGCATGAAGTTTTAACTAAATCTGGAAAATAATAGAATATATCACCTTCGCAACATATTAACTATCCTTCTCGAGTAAATATTGGATTTATTTTACAGTGATTATAGGTCACAAATTTGTAAAAATAATATATATCTAATTTATAATAAAGTAAGATTTTGATTTTCAAGATTTTTACGGAATACTCGAAGGTGAATAATATGTTAGCTCTAACTTTAAAAAGATTACGTGAGAATTGTGGATATACTCAGTGGCAAGTAGCAGATGCCTTAAATATAGATCGGTCTACTTATGCGTATTATGAAACAGGGAAGACTGTCCCCAATATTAATACTATAATTAAATTATCTAAAATATTTAACGTTTCCTATACAGATATTTTAGAGCAGGAAGAAAAAAATCATTCAAGGTCTTTTAGTGATATAAATTTGCATTCTAAAGATTATTTTAAAAGTAACGTCTGTATCTATGAATTATCGAAGATGGAAAAAGCTTTGATAAGCATTTATAGACTTCTTCCCGCAAAAGAACAAGAAGATTTATTAGCAAATCTAAAGGATCAAGTAAAGGATATAGGTAAAGATAAATTAGATCTATAAATTATCACATAATTACCATTTAACAGGACCTGTCAAGTAAAACTAGACCGAATTAAGTAAAGCCCCTTGCCTAACTTAGAATTAAACAAGAGGTTGTCTGATGAGGATTTGGTGTAATCCTTCACAGTGATCAGGGCAGTCAGTTTGCTTCAAAAGAATTCACCACTTTTTGTAAACAAAATAACGTCATTCAAAGTATGAGCAGAGCCGGTTGTCTTTTTGATAATGCTCCTATGGAACGTTACTTTAATACTTTTAAATCTTGCTTTTTCAATATCTACCAATTTGTTTCCACTCATATGCTAGCTATATTAAGTCTGTATAATATAGGATTTCTTTATTTAATGATTTAGCATATTCAATTTCAATCTCTGTACTACTCCCTATATAATTATCTACATTTACCACTAAAATGGCATCAGCCAACTTTATTCTCTCTTTATGCATTTTTTTAAACATAACAATTTCTTCATCAGTATAAGCCACTTCAGATTTTGTAGGATATACAGGACACAACATGCAATTACCGTGTAAATTCATTTTTTCTGATATTTCCATTATTTCTCTAGCAAATTTTAAACTGCCGCATACAGTTATTACCATTGCTGTAATCTTTCCTCCAATTTTAACTGCCAACCTTTTTGAGTTCACTTCAGTTTTTGGGGGCAATTCATAACTTACTTATGGTCACAATTGCAACTTTCATCACATTCACAAGTCTGATCTTCATAAATATCATCTAAGTTAAGCTCTAAGTGCTTGCCACAATTTGGACAGTTTATGTCGTCTTCATCTAGCATATAATCATATACGCAAACTTTCTCTCCACAATCTGGGCAAGTTAATTCATAAAAGAGATCCTCGTCTTCATCCAAATCATAAAAATCTTCCTCTAATATGCCCAAATCTTCATCGATCTCATCAAGTTGCTCCACAAAGTCAGCTAATTTTTCTTTAATATCTGAGACTTCAAGGGTTACATCATCTAAGAGATCGACAACGGCATTGATAACTTTGACCTCCGGTTTACTTGCATCCAGCTTTAGTCCTTCTAATAGTCCTTTAATATATGCCACTTTCTCTGTTATATTCATCTAAATTATACCTCCGTATTTTTAATATTCACATAGTTTATATTTTACCTGGTTTCTATGTAGTTTAATGACTACAAATAATTTCTTTTTAAATTACAGCCTTTTGCTTTTCATCCGCAGGCTATGCTCTTTCCATATATTCACCTGTCCTCGTGTCTATCCTAATCATTTCTCCTTGATCTATAAACAATGGTACCCTTATCTGGGCTCCAGTCTCCAGTGTTGCAGGTTTAGTCACGTTTGTGGCTGTGTCACCCCTAAATCCCGGGTCAGTTTCGGTTACTTCCAACTCTACAAAAAGCGGAGGCTCCACACCAAAAACATTCCCCTTGTACGATAATACTTTGCACACCATATTTTCTTTTACAAATTTAAAGTTTTCTCCGAGGACGTTCTTATTAATAGGAAGCTGCTCATAATTTTCAGTATCCATAAAATAATAAAGATCGCCATCTTTATATAGATACTG
>JAFVAZ010000004.1 GCA_017480265.1 Clostridia bacterium | reverse complement strand
GGTCACGCTAATATAGAGACTACAGGTAATATTTACACTCATATTTCTAAATCGAGAAAAGAACTTCTTGCTAAAGATCTTGAAAATACTTTTACATTCGCTCTTTGAAAAACATCGAAACATTTTATTGACTAAATGGTAGACAAATGGTAGACAAACTCACTTTTTAGGGAAAAAACTTAAAACTGGATAAACACAATAAAGCCAGCAAACATGCGGCTTGCAAGAGCTTAACTGATAGTTAAATTTACAGCGTTAAATGTTTAACCATGAACTATACTCCCCTTTATGGTTGGTACTACAGAGATAGTTACGATAGGACGCCTTCTTGGAGCAGTTGTAAATTTTTGTACGAATTTTTGACTACAAATAGAGGTACGGGACCTTTTGCGATAGATGTAGACGAGGAATATGTAGAGCCAGGGGATATAGTGCAATTTGCAAATGATGAGAATAATTTTTCTCATAGTGCTATAGTTGTCAAAATTTCAAACGATAATCTTTTCGTCGCAGCTCATAGTGATAATGCTTATGACCGCCCTATAGATAGCTATTTATTCCTAAAAATTCGATACATCCATATTTTAGGCGCGAATAAGTAGTGTTTTCTATTGTAGATAATATTCTTTAGAGGTGAATATATTTACGATGAAAAAGCAGATACCGAATCTTCCTAAAGGGCGTTCTCCTGTTTTTGAGCAAAATGTTGATTTTGTTGATTATTTTTCTTCTTTAACTCCGGACGAGCAGCAAGGTATACTCAATAGTTCGCATATATTTAAGCCGACGGAAAATGATAAAGGCCTCAATGGGAACTACACCGACTTCTTTTAAGCCATTCCTTGATAGATATTGATAAGCTCCGTTTTTACGGAGCTTATCTTACATAAAGGATAGGTTTTTGGGGAAAATATATTAAAAATAATTTAAGGAGGAAGTATTTTGCAACCTACAGAAAAAGAATACGCCAAAATGACAAAGAAAGCTTCTCCATCCAGCCCAAGCTTCAAAAATTGTTTTTTAGCTTTTATTTCCGGTGGAGTAATCTGCACCATTGGACAGATTTTGACTGACCTATATCAACACTTTGGCCTAAGCTTAAAGGATTCTAGAAATTTAGTTTCTGTTACTCTTGTGTTTTTAGGTGCACTTCTTACAGCTCTTCATATTTATGATAATATTGCGAAACATGCCGGAGCTGGTACCTTAGTTCCTATCACAGGGTTTGCAAACTCTATTGTAGCCCCAGCTTTAGAATTCAAGAGCGAGGGGCACATAATGGGCATCGGAGCGAAAATGTTTATAATAGCTGGACCCGTGATTGTTTTTGGTGTTACAGCTTCTATCGTTTATGGCATTATTATATGGTTCTTGAAGTATTTTATTGATCTATAAAAATTTTTAAAACTATGGATATTACCTAATTTTACTATGTTTCTTAGTCTTGTTCCACGTGTAACAAGATCGAAATTTCGTATGGCTAAAATTAGTTGTAAAGCTGTGTGATTTTTGTATGCATATCAATTAATCGTTGTGTATCGTTTGTATTCTTTCTACATATTGAATTTTTTAGTGTAACATAACCTTAATATGTGCAACATCAATCGGATAGATGAAATAGTGATGTTGTACAATAAAAGTTAACAAATAAAATTCGCAAAAATAAAACAAACAAAATCAAGGAGGAAAAAACAATGTCAAAGAAAAGATATGATAAGGAATATAAAGAGCAAGCAGTGAAATTAATAAAAGAGAAAGGGATGCCAAAAGCATCAAAAGAGCTGGGAGTGCCAACAAGCACGATGAGAGGCTGGGTAATGGCATCCCAGCAAGGGCAGTTGGATTTAGGAGAAGGATCATACACACCAAAAGGAGCCTTAAGTTTAGCAGAAGAAATAGCAGTTCTTCGAAGGCAAATTAAAGAGCTTTCTAGAGCAAATAGAAGGCTGCAAGAGGAAAATGAATTTTTAGAAGAGGCGAGTGCTTTTTTCGCAGCGAGCCGTCGGAAGTCAGCAAAAACGAGAGATTAAAAATTATAACGATCAAGAATGAAGATGGCAAAATTAAAGGAAAACTTTCATTTTATTGTAGAACTTTAAAAGTTTCAAGACAGGCATTTTATGAACATCTAAAACACAAAGATAAGCCTTGGAAATACCAGCATATAGCTGACGAAATGCAAAAAATTCTTGCCGAAGATTTGTACAACGATACATATGGGAGGTTGCGTATGTTTGAAGCAATAAAATTAAGGCACAAAAATGATACTAAATTCCACATTCCAAGCCAAAGAACTATATATCGAATTATGAAAATTCTTGGCTTAGTCCATCATCAAAAACGTAATCCTCATGGCATTACAAAAGCAGACAGAGAGGCTAGAAAATCAGATGATCTCCTAAAACGTGATTTTTACTCAGAAAAGCCATTAGAAAAGTGCATTACGGACATAACTGAAATAAAAGCCAAAAACGGGAAATTGTATGTCTCAGCTATCTTTGACTGCTTTGATTCAGCTGTTTTAGGCTTATCACTTGATATTAACATGAAGGCCACTCTTGCTAAGAAGACCTTGG
>JAFVAZ010000019.1 GCA_017480265.1 Clostridia bacterium | reverse complement strand
CATGTTTTGTTCCGGTATAGTTGCATCCACAATTTTTACATTTATATCTTTGATTCCCTCTGTTGAATCCATTTTTTACTTTTTCTTTTCTCACGCATTTGGGGCATTTCATTTCTTTTTCCATACTTTTTATTTTACTCTATCTATTCCCTTTTTGCAATGCCCCCAATTTATCACTGATACATGGCTAACATGAAGCAATCTTTCAATTCTTCTAAAACACCCATCCCCTCTAAATAATGTCTTATCGCTTCTTGTTTTATTTCGTTTGAGTATCCATGTTTTGTTCCGGGATAGTTGCATCCACAGTTTTTACGTTTATATCTTTGTTTCCCTCTGTTGAATCCATTTTTTACTTTTTCTTTTCTCATACTTTTTATTTTACTCTTTCTATTCTCCTTTTGCATTGCCAAAAAATCGACGAAATTGATTAACCTTCGATATATGCTTATCTTCTCAATACATATTGTACAACATCTATCAGACGAAATGTCCTAAATCTCCATTTATAGTAGAATTCTCCATAAAATATAGAGTTAAACAGTGTGCAGTAAGCAGCAAATCAGAGCTTTGGGTCTACCTACAGGTTTTTTGGTAGATTATAGAGGTCTGCCGATCCAGGTGCATAAATAATCCATATGTACTAATGATTTTTTAGTTTTGGCCATTAAAAATTGGGTTGCGTCCAGGTTTACAGCAGCTTCGCAATCTTTAGGGCAGTTTGGTTCTTTTACATATATATTGCTTTCACCGGTAGTCCAGTAATGCCAGAGGTAAGCGTTGGCGGTGCAGCCTCCTCCACAGACTTCCAATTTTTCACATTGTCTGCACTCTTCAATCACTTCTGGGTTTTCATTCCGTCTTCTAAATTCCTTAAAAGGTTCTGAATTTATAATATCAAATATATCATCTTGCAATAAATCTCCCGCTTTGTAGTCATGGATATAAACACAAGGGGAAACAGGTATTTTTCCATCCGGAGTGATCGAATGAATCCGAAGAGAAGTCCTGCCGCAAGGGCACCTACTTGATTTTTTGTTATTTATTAATCCGCTGAGGCGAGGCTCTGTGATATCTACCGTTTCGCACTTGCTCAAAAGATAAATGTAGTTTTCGTAGAAGGTTTTTACATCTACGATTTGATCGATATGCTCTTTTTTCACAGGTTTTAGCATATTGAACCTAATATTTGCACCATATTTTTTGGCAATATCTAAAAATTTATCGATCCTATCGCGAGTAAAATTCCATTTCATCGCACATATTATGATGGTGCGCTCCAACCCGGTTTTTTTAGCTATTTCCAGAGATTTTATAGCTAAATCATATACATAAGCGCCCCTATTTTTATCATGCTCTTCTTTTATCGGCGAATCTAAGCTTATGTCCACATCGTTTAGCAGGTGGAATGTTTCTCTATTCTCGTTATATAAATTCATCAAGGTGATGCCAGCCGTAGTTATCCCGATATCTGCCCCGATAGAATTTAATTTTTGCAATATATACGGCAAGATAGATTTGCCGCCGATGCTATTTGTATACCAAGGTTCATTTCCGCCCAAATTTACTGTCTTTACATGTAGTTTATCTATTTGACTGACTACCCTATCCACCATTCCTTTAGAAATATCCATCCCCTTATTTCTTACAGAAAGAGAATAGCATTGCTTACAATTGCACGGGCAAGCATTCCCCAAGCTCCACCCGATGTTGCTGATTTTAAAGTCACATTCTTTAAGCTCCGGGTGCTTTACTGCAGCCTTAAATTCTTTAGTGTACTTAATCATTTAGATAATTCCTCCTATTTTTAATTTGTTTTTTTACAATTAATCTAATTTTTTATATAATTTAATTTATCTATTACACTTTCTCTTCTGTAAAATTTCTTATTTACAATATTAAACATCTGTGTTATTAAGTTCCCAACCCCGCTAAATCCCAAACTAGGTGAGTCAAAGCTGCAGTGCTTCTCAAATAAAGGGAAGCTATACTCCAGTACAGGCACACCTAGTTCATCCAAATCTCGCGATTCTATGGAGCTTGCTATGCAAAAATCAATGTAGGAGCTTCTGATAGCATCTTTTATTTGTTTTCTGTTGCATTTGGGTATGATTTTTAAATCTGAAATGTTTAACGTACTTTCAAAAATAATCTTTTGGATTTTAGATAGCGTGTTTTGGGGAATATCGTTGTAGATCCCAATAACTTTAGGCTCTAAACCAAACTCTAAAATAGCCGGGAGAAAGCTTAAAATAGACTGCTTATCTGAGATCATCGCTATGCTTTTACCTGTTAAACGATGGATACAATTCTGGATTTTAGGTACAATCTCTGCTAGCTTCGTTTCGATCATAGCGTTGCCTTCTTTTGTCCGGCCTGTAGCTTTTGCGATTTTTCTGATAAATTCGATAGTTTTTTCCAGTCCTACCGGTAAGTCGCACGATATATTCTGCTGACCAATTTCATCTTGCAAATATTGCGTACACCTTTCTGCATAAGGGAAAATTATATTATATTTAGCCTGTGCAAATTTCTCCAACTCTTCGAAATTTCCACCACTAAAAAATATGGAATTTACCTCTAACCCTAACTCGCCTAATATATTCTTTAATTCCTTTATATTGCTCTGTTCATCTTCTTCGTATCTAGAAAATAAGTACCCTATTATATTTACTTTATTTTCATTTTTAGTGCTTCCTTTATGTTGTGTTAGCGTCTTTATGATTTTTTCTATAGCGTATTCAAAGCCTTCGTAAAAATCCCCCCGAAACCCCGGTGTATTTAAAGCTAAGAATTTGCTGTTTTTATCTTTATCTTTTAGGTTACTTAAAGCCAAGTCCTAATCTATCCCTACTATCTCTGGGGCGCAGCTTGTGATGATAGACACCAAGTTCCCTTTGTAGCGCCTCAGAGTATCTTCCAGCATTCTCTTTAGCTTGACTTCAGTCCCAAAGATGACATCCTTATCTATTAAATTGGTAGATAGAGTAGCTTTAAATTCATTTGAGTTATCATGCATAGACCACAAGTATAAGATCCTCCTTTGGCAACCGGAAGGAGTATGTAGCACGATGATATTATCCTTTAT
Source organism: Clostridia bacterium (assembly GCA_017480265.1). Lineage (GTDB taxonomy): Bacteria > Bacillota > Clostridia > Oscillospirales > Acutalibacteraceae > UMGS1224. Next base: position 4,997 of record JAFVAZ010000019.1, on the reverse strand, counting down.
ACCATACAGGGCGCAATATGCTCCAAAAAAATAACAATAACTAACCGCACTGTCGGCATTTTCGCAACCAAATTCTAAATCTTTTATCATCTGCAAAACTCCTTATATTTTTTATAAAATGGCTGATTTAACTCCTTAGTTAAAGTTTCTGCAAGAGACAAAAAGCCATAATAAAAATGGTACGGCTGCTCTACATCCATAGATTCCGAAAAAGCTATGCCCATATTGTGAATCATTTTCCGATTTGTATGTACGTCAAAGACAATGTCCACGGCGTTTTTCTTAATGGAATCGTAAAACTGTTTGCTATCGGAGTAAACCAAAACCTCACAATCTAAATTATACCGCTGCCTTAGTCTTTCTAGGTTTTCAAACGTTTTCCCCGCGATTTTTACCACGCTATCACCTATGGTCTCATGTATCCTATAGAATGATATAACCTTAACCTCTAGCTCAAGCTCCAGCAAAGCTTCCACTAGGTAAAGGGTTCTATTAGCTCCTACGGCTACGCACGCTTTTTTGCTTTTCAAAATCTCTTTGTAAAGGGAAAGTTTTTGGCACACAAACTCTTCATAAGACCTTAAAATTTGCTTCTTTTCATTGCCTAACCCAAAATAATCTATAAGTTTAGAAAAAAAATCCGTAGTATTTTTTAAGCCAACCGGAATCGGCAATTTTAAATAAGGAATATTAAAATTTTCTTTCATAAAGTTGATGGTACCATATGCTGATCCGGGACATCTTACAACATTTAGACTAGCTCTGGAAGCTTCCTTTATTTCACTAAACCCTAAATTGGAAGTATAAACGCCGTTTAGTTTGATCCCTAGTTCATCTAAAATGCGGTTTAGTTCATGCATATCTCGGCCTGCTCTATGATCAAACGGCCAGCTATAGCCGATATAATTTATGCTGTTTTTTATCTTCTCGTTGTTTTTTGAGGTGTATTTTTTTATTAAATTTGAAATCACCATATTGTGGCCATCTGACTGTACCATCCCGGAGATACCAGATGTATGCAAGACAAAACATTTCTTGGTAGTCTTATTCTTTAAATTTTGCAAAAGAGTATCTATGTCTTCCCCTATAAGCTCGCTAGTGCAAGTCGTAAGTATAACAATTAGAGAAATATCCGGTCTTTTGTCTAAATCAAAAATCAACTTTTCTAGTTTACCGAGCCCGCCCGTTATCACATCGTTTTCCGTCATTTCAGTGCAATACGTCTTAGCTATGGTGTCTTCATAATCTAGCTTAAATTCGTTATTGCAGCCTTTGGGTCCATGGATCACAATTGCCACATCGTTTTTCATACATTGCAGAGCCCTCCATGCTCCACGCATAGAGCAACCATAATTCACGTTGTCTTTTCCGCTATAATTTTGCACAAAGTCTTCTTGTATCTCATTTATCTTAAATCTTAATCCTCTCATTTGATTCCTCCAGTATACTTTTATATAGATCATAAATCTCATCATCATTCAAAGGATTTGGGATCAAATTTTGAGAATTTTCTGAGTTCCCTATCGCTTTAGCAAAATTTATAAATAATTTAGCCAGATCAGAATTCTCATACATCTCTATGATAGTTTTTTTTGCTATTTCAGCTTTACAAAATCTATTGTCTCTAGGGATCTTTAAGGCTACTTTTGTATTGATTTTCTGCGCAAACATATTGACGATCTCTTCTTCATTCGAAATATTTCTGGAATTTAAAATCAAGCCCATCAGCTTAACAGACCCATTCATTGCGTATTTTTTTATGCATTTGCAGATATTGTTAACTGCAAAGATAGACATAAACTCCCCTGATACAACTAAATAAATCTCTTCTGCATAGCCTTCCCTTATCGGCACCGCAAATCCTCCGCACACCACATCTCCCAAGACATCATAGATAATGTAGTCATTATCCCAAGAAAAAGCCCCCAGCTTTTTTAAAGTTTCAATGCTTAAGATAATCCCCCTCCCAGCGCAACCTACCCCCGGCTCAGGGCCGCCGGATTCTATGCATTTTACACCCTTATATCCGGATTTCACCACATTTTCAATATCGTTAATCTCACCATATTCCTGCAGATATTCAAGAATTGAGATTATCTTGCGGCCATTTAATAAAAGTTTTACGGAATCTTTCTTTGGGTCACAACCTATCTGCATAACTTTTTTGCCTAAAAAGCCTAAAGCTGCACTAGTGTTTGAGGATACTGTCGATTTCCCTATACCGCCTTTGCCATATATAGCAATTTGTTTAACCAATTTTTTCCTCTCCTTTTCCTATATACCCATACGCATCCGCTCTGCATTTAGCGCAATGGTTCTTTTGCGGGATGTACTCCGCGGCTTTTTCTCTGAGTTTTTTTATATCATCACTTTCGCCGTTGATATTTCTTAACCTTCCATTCATCACCGGTATGATGTTCATGATATCTACATTATATTTTTGGCAAAACTTCGAAATCGGTACTATTTGACTATCATTAACTCCCGGGATATAAACTGTGTTTACTTTTACTCTTAAATCATATCGTGAGGCTTCTTGCAATCCGGCTATTTGCTTATTTATCAATAACTTAACCCCTTTTATCCCTTCATAAAATCGCCCTTTATAGTTTACAAAGTCGTATATGTTAGTAGCTATTTTGTAATCTAAGGAATTAATTGTAATGGATAGATAGTTTAAGTTTAGCGCTACCAACTTCTCTATTTTTTCTTCCAAAAGCAATCCATTGGTACAAAGGCAGGTTGTACAATCTTTTAAAATTTCTAAAGATTCAAAGGTTTCTTCATTATATAGAGCCTCACCCGGACCAGCTATCCCAAAGACACATTTTGCCTTGTCTACCGATTTTATGTAATCTTTTAACTCGGTTATTTTTAAAATTCTCTTTGCTATACCGGGCTTTTGTAAGCTTGTACAAGAAATCTGCCTATCGCAAAAATTGCAGTGTATATTGCATCTTGGAGCTACCGGTAAATGCAAGCGCTTAATAGAACTCATGCATGCTTCATTAAAACATGGATGCCATTTTGGATGATTCATATTCAGCGGCCTCCTTCCGGATATGGATATTATAATGCAGAAAAGACCTGGTATCATCGTAATGCTCAACCTGCTTTATAGAGACTATCTCAAAGCATTTAAAAAGCTCTCGAACCTTCTTATAGTCTACAAAAAAATGCGGCCAATAACTTCCATCTTCTTCTTTTTTTCTAAATGTATTTTCTGAGATCAAATTATCAAAATTTTCTTTATAAGAGGCATCATCCTTAGATAGCATAGTGATAAAAGCTTCCCCATTATCTTTTAAAATTCTCTTCATCTCATATACCGTCCTTATCACGCCTTCGTAATCTGTATGGTATATGGAATTATAAGCCAAAATGAAATCGAAAGTCTGCGAACCAAACGGAAGCCTTGTCATGTTTCCTTTTATAGCTTTGATGTTTAAATTAAAATCCTGAGCTTTCTTATGCAAGATCTCTAAGCCATTTTCAGAGATATCAAACGCCGTCACATCAAAGTCATTTTTAGCAAATAGTACAGAATGCCTCCCCGCGCCGGAACCCAAATCTAATATCTTTTTACTTGATTTTGTTGACCATTTATAAAGATAATAGTAAACTTCATCAGCCGGCTCCTGCCAATGTTTAGTATTCATTTTTTCCCAATCCCAAATTTTTTCTATCATTTATTTATGCTCCCATCTTGAATTTTTTATAAAACTAATTTTTAATCTTGAATTTATCTATAGAAAGGTTTGCGGTCTCGTGCCCTGCCGATACGCCTGCCAAGCTATTGTATCCAATGAGCCCACTATAAGCAAGTTTTACCTTTTCATAATCAAAATCATTTTTTTCAAGTTCATCGTACATATCCCATAGGAAAACTTCTAACATTTTCTTCGTAAAGTAGCAATTCCTACTATCTACTCCCTCTTTGCTCCTTTTTATTCCGTCAAAAAAACACCCCCCTCCACATATCCCTATAGCCGGGCATCTTCTGCAATATCTCCTATGTATAGGAGTTTTTTTGATCCATCTGTCGTAAGCGTAACTTTTTCCTTTAATAGGAGGGAAGTTAACGCAATTGGTAGAAGAACCGTCCGGATATATCAAAATCTGTTCGCCTCCGGCAGTACAATCCATCAACCTAAATTTTTCAAAGAGTAAGGGCTTTAACTTCCTAGCAATTTGATCTATGTAAATCTTTTCTTTTTTGGCGTAATAAAATATTTTGATGAGCTCTTCTGTATACTGATTTATATCTACATTGGAGTCGTTATACTTAGTAAAATGCGGGATATTGTACCCGAAGCTATCTACATCCAATTTTTCTTTCAATATTTTAGTTGTCAAATATAATTCCTCTACATTGTAGTACCCGGCTACCATAGAGACGCCAATGGCGCACTCAGCTTTTTTAGCTATCTTATAGCCTTTGATAATATAATCAAAAGCTATTTTACCATTTACAAATTTTCTCATGGCGTTTTTTTCTTTGCTTGCTCCGTCTAAAGATAGGACGATTAATACGTCTTTTTCTTTAAATTTCTTCGCTATTTTTTCATTTATCAATGAGCCATTTGTTTGTATTATAAATTTTGCTCTTACTTTATCCAAAAAGTATTCTACGACCGGCCAATTGGTAAGAGGTTCCCCACCTGTAAAAATCAAGACTCCATCTTTTATTTTTTGATTATAAAGCTCAATGACATTGTTTGCCATCTCGATACTCATTTTCGAGTCTAGAACAGTTTTTCTGTTTTTATATACTAAACAATACTCACATCTAAAGTTGCAGCCTGTGGATACTATTACTTTTATATTTGATAATGTCGGCTTGGGGATCTCCGGCTTTTTTATTAAATCCTTGAAATTTTTATCAAGATCTCGCACCAATTTACCTTTTGTTGTAAAAATTTTCTTAAGATTATATGGACTAAAGATTATGATCTTGTCTTCTTTTTCAAAAACAAAAATGACTATCTTATCTAATT
>JAFVAZ010000003.1 GCA_017480265.1 Clostridia bacterium | reverse complement strand
GCTTTGATATCTTCCTTGAGCCGCGCTATATCTTCAGTTTTTATATCGAACCCGGCAGCCATGGTGTGTCCGCCGAATTTTAGTAAATACTCAGAGCATGAATTAATAGCGTCATAGATAGAGAAGCCCTCTATGCTCCTTGCAGATCCCCTAGCAATGTTACCAGTTTTTGTTATTACGATAGTTGGCTTGCCGTATTTCTCCAGCAATTTGGATGCGACTATCCCTATAACTCCCGGATGCCAATCTTCGCCATTTACTATCAGTAAATCTTCACATAATCTTTCGGGTTCTTTTCTTAGCAGAGCCTCAATCTGCATCAGCGCCTTTTGCTCCAGATTTTTTCTCTGGATGTTTTCATTTTCAAGCATCTGAGCGATCTCTAGGGCCCTTGCTTCGTCGTCTGTCGTCAGGAGTTCTACCACTTTCTCGGTAGTGCTTAGCCTTCCCGCTGCATTGATCCGGGGAACCAACCCAAACGCTATATCCGTAGAGTTTAAGGTGCTTTTTAAGAGTCCTGCCGTTTTCAAAAGTGAGATTATCCCTATCTTGTCTGTTTTATTGATATAGGAAAGACCGATTTTGGAAAATAGTCTATTTTCATCTACCAGCGGGACGATATCTGCAATGGTACCAATTAAAACTAAGTCTGCGTAATTTTCAAACAAAAACTCTAAGTCTAAATCTTCGCCCTCCAGCGCCATTATAAGCTTAAATACGACGCCTACTCCGGCTAATTCTTTAAACTTACCGTCGCCTTCCCTCTGCAGATCAACAATCGCTACTGCTTCCGGCAGTACAACAGGCAGTTTATGGTGGTCTGTTACTACGGTATCTATGCCCAATTCTTTAGCATATTTGATCTCTTCTACTGCAGTTACGCCATTATCCACTGTGATGATAAGCTCTATGCCCTTAGAGCTCAAAAAATCTATGGTTTGGATATTTAACCCATATCCATCCCTATTGCGCACAGGGATATGATAGCTCACATTGGCGCCCAGTGAGCATAGATATAAATACAGCAAAGCTACAGATGTCACGCCATCTGCATCATAGTCCCCGCAAATGCAAATCTGCTCACCCTGATCTATAGCTACTTTTATCCTCTGTACGGCTTTTTTTATGTCTACAAAATCAAAATCTAAAATTTTCTCAAAATTAAGACCAATATAATCCTCAACGTCATCTACATTATATATATCCAGCAGCATCGCCACAAAGGCAGGGATATTGAACATTTGTGCTATATTTAGGGCATTTTCTTTATCCAATTCTTTAACTTTCCAAATCTTTAACGCCAAAAATCTTCGCCCACTTTTCTTTTAAATTGATAATTTTAATTTTACATCAATCCATATCTATTTTCAATAAAGCTACTCCCATAGCAGGCGAAGACTCAGAACCTGAGAAAGTTAATATTGACTGGAGATAAGCAAAGAAACGTATTCTTCTAGGCAAAGATCTTTTTCCTTCATCTTTTTGGCGTGCTCTTGCCCCACAAACCTAAAGTGCCAAGGCTCGTATATTTTGCCAGTAACTTTTTGTTTGTGGTTATCATAACGTAAAATGAATCCGTAATTGGCTGCGTTTTCATTTAGCCAAGCAAATTCTTTTGTATCGCAAAAATCGTCTCTAACTCCATTTAAATCTACCGCCAACCCGAGATTGTGCTCGCTTGTTCCGGGTTTTGCCACTATTGTGTCGGCTAGAGTTTCGCTCTCTTCTCTAGTGTATCCTTGTCCCATATATTTTCGAACTTTATTGGAAAATAGCTCTTTTTGTCTTTCATTTGACCTATAGCCTGAGGAAACCCACAGTTTTATCCCTTGTGCATCAGCATCTTGGATCATATCATTTAGGTAGCTGCTGATTCTAGCGTCTATTTGCGATTCTTTGTATGGCTTTAATTTTAGTTTATAATTTTTTGGGATTGCATTTTGGCTGTTTAATACAACAAGGTTCCAGTCGCAGGTAGCGTTCCAATCGGAAAAATCTACCGTTAATTTTTGCGTTTCTACAGAAGTATTGATGATAGAGGGTGAAGATTTTGTTGCAGTACTGGCTTTTTTGTCTATGCTTATATACATCGTGGCCATTATGATTATGGATACAACTAAAATTAAAAATACACTGTAAAATATAACCATCGTTTTCTTTAATCTAGATTTAAACATTGAACGTCCTCCTAAAATACTTCGATAAAATCGTATTTATTTTTCCATTGATGAAATTTGATATGTATTTACTATGGGCTTTCTTACGCGGAACTGTGCAAAAAACCTCTACTATATATAGGTAAATCAAACCCTAATCTTTTGGCTTCATCGTAGGGAATATGATAACATCACGTATAGAAGCAGAATCTGTAAGCAACATAACCAGCCTGTCTATACCTATCCCCAAACCTCCTGTAGGCGCCATCCCATACTCTAGAGCAGTCAAAAAATCTTCGTCTATCATATTGGCCTCCTCGTCGCCAGCATCTCGCATCTTCATCTGATGTATAAAGCGTTCCCTCTGGTCAAGAGGGTCGTTTAATTCAGAGTACGCATTGGCGATTTCCCTTCTTGCTATAAACAATTCAAATCTTTCGGTCAATAAAGGATTATCGTGTTTGCGCTTAGTCAGAGGAGAAACCTCCACAGGATAGTCACAGATAAAAGTAGGTTGAACCAGAGTTTGCTCTACTTTTTCTTCAAAGATTAAATTCAAAATCTCGCCCCAGCTCTTTTTATTACCTATTTCAACATTTAAATTTTTTGCAATTTCTCTAGCTTTGCTGTCGTCCCCTGCAAATTCTGCAAAATCTACGCCAGTGACGTTTTTCACTGCATCTATCATAGTAATGCGAGCAAATGGCTTAGAAAGATCCAGCTTTTCTCCTTGATAATCGATAATATCGCTATCATGCACTGCCTTAGCAGATTTATTTATAATGCTTTCCGCATGATCCATCATTCCGTTGTAGTCAGTATATGCTTCATAAAGCTCAATGGATGTAAATTCCGGGTTGTGTTTTACAGACATTCCTTCGTTCCTAAAGAGTCTGCCGATCTCATAGACTTTTTCCATCCCGCCGATTATAAGCCTTTTTAGGTATAATTCCGGAGCAATCCGTAAATAAAGATCTAAGTCTAACGTGTTGTGATGCGTCAAGAACGGCCTGGCGGCAGCGCCGCCAGGGATTACATTCAGTATAGGGGTTTCAACTTCCACAAATCCTAGAGCGTCAAGATATTCCCGTATAGTTTTTATTATCTTGCTGCGGTTAATAAATGCATTTTTTACTTCAGGGTTTACTATCAGATCAACGTACCTTTGCCGATACCGCAAGTCTGTATCGCGCAATCCGTGGAATTTATCCGGGAGGGGCAACAATGACTTGGAGAGCAACTTTAGCTTTTTGGCATGGATTGAAATCTCTCCTCTTTTGGTTCTGAATACAAACCCTTCAACCGCAATAATATCGCCTATATCCCACTTAGAGAGTTCATCAAAATTTTCATTCCCTATATCGTCTACCCTCAAATATATTTGTATCCTGCCGGAGCGGTCATGTATATCTAAGAAAGCTGCCTTGCCCATATCTCGCCAATTCATTATCCTGCCGGCTATTTTTACATCTTTATTTTC